>DASYMM010000142.1:0-11366 GCA_036009085.1 Pyrinomonadaceae bacterium
CGTACTAGCAGCGATGGCGTTGCGGAAATTATTTTCAAGCGAGAAAGTTCTAAGACGGTTACGAGACAAGTCCAACGAATTGAAATGAATAAATTGTCTAACTTAGAGTATCTTCAGATCGTTCTTGCAAACGGAGACGCCGACTCTGGAGAATCTCACTTTGCTTATCCACCGCCCATTGCCAGCACCCTCGGGTTTAATCTCGTCGAAGTGGGACAGGGCACGGCGACGATAGAAATTCTCACCGACCCCGAAAAACACGCCAACCCGATGGGCACCATACACGGCGGCGTGCTATGCGATATTGCCGACGCAGCTATCGGAACCGCTCATGTGACGACCTTGCTCGAAGGCGAGAGCTTTACCAGTATTGACCTGCAAATCAATTTTTTCAGGCCGATCTGGAAAGACAGGATTCGGGCTGTTGCCAAACCCGTGAATCTGGGGAAAACTTTCAGTCGCTATGTCTGCGACATAATCAGCGGAGATGGAAAACTGGCGGCGCAAGTCACAAGCACAGTGATGACCCTGAGAGGTGAAAAAGCATCAAGAAGATAGAGGGTCTTTTTACTATCAAACACTGATTGATTCTTCACTTTATCAATGCCAACAATTAACGTAGAGGACGCCGGTTTTTATTATGAAATTCATGGCGACGGGGAGCCGTTGATTCTCATTCCGGGTTTAGGCACGGGTTTGTGGCTCTGGTTCAGACAAGTTCCCACCTTCGCCGAATCTTTTCGCACGATCATCTTCGATCCGCCCGGCGTGGGGCGTTCGGCTCCTTCTGAAATACCATTTACAACGCGCTCGATGGCGTCCACCGTGGCGAAGTTGTTAGAGACGCTTGGCATCGAACGCGCGCACGTGCTCGGCGCTTCGCTCGGCGGCTTCGTCGCGCAGGAGTTCGCGCTTGCCTATCCGCAAAAAACCGAGAGCCTTGCGTTGTGCTGTACGAGCGCAGGCGGGGCGAGCCATGTCCCCACACACGCGAGCGTGTTGGAAGACTACGTGGCGAACTTCAAGCTAGCTCCTGACGAGCGCATCCGGCGAAATTTGTTATTGTCCTTCGCCCCACGCTACGTCTCCGAACACGCGGAAGAAGTCGAGCGCGTGCTGGCGATGCGCTTAGCCAACTTCGTGCCGGATGAGGTATATCTGTCTCAAGTTCGCGCCGGACAGACGCATGATGCGGCTGCGCGCGTCTCCCTAATCAACGCGCCGACGCTTGTGATTACGGGAGACTCAGACCGCATCGTTCCACTGGAAAATTCCATCAATCTCGCCGCCGCCATACCGCGTGCGACGTTAGAGGTGATTCCGGGCGGCAGCCACATGTTTTTCATCGAGCAGGCGGCAGCGTTCAACACGGCTGTCGTCGAGTTCATCAAGAGAGTTAGTTGAACGCAAATTTAATTCCCGGTTTTTTCAGGGACACACGGGGCACACAAGCAAAATGCGCTACGCTAAAATCACCGGCACCGGCTCTTACGTACCCGAACGCGTGCTGACCAACGACGACCTGAGCCGCATGCTCGGCGAAAACATCAACGACTTCGTTTCACAAATCGTCGGCATTAACGAGCGACACATCTGCGCGGAGAATGAAAGCACCGCCGACCTCGCGACCGAGGCTGCGCGCCGCGCGCTCGATGCAGCGAACGTCGCGCCGGAAGAGATAGACCTCATCATCCTCGCGACCGACACGCCCGAGTATCTTTCGCCCGCCACTTCGGTCGTCGTGCAGGAGCGTCTGGGCGCGAAGAACGCGGGCACGTTCGATATCAATTGCGCCTGCGCCGGATTCGTGACCGCGCTCGACACGGCGACAAAGTACGTCATCGCCGACGACGCTTATCGCAACGTGCTCGTCATAGGGGCTTACGCGATGAGCAAGTTCGTTGACTGGACGGAGAAGAAGACCTCCACGATCTTTGCCGACGGCGCGGGCGCAGTTGTCGTTCAAGTCGCTGCGGATGCGCCGGGTTTCCTCGGCTCGAAACTCGTCGCCGACGGCAGCTATCACGACCACATGGGCGTCTATGCAGGCGGCACTTACATGCCGATTGACGAGCGCGTGCTCGCGGAAAACTTTTACACGAAAGTCCGTTTCGCCAAGAAGTACCCGCCGGAAGTGAACATCGAGGGCTGGCAACGGATCGTCCGCGACGTGCTCGCCAAGTGTCAATTGACGACGGACGACGTATCGCTGTTTCTGTTCACGCAGGTCAACCTGAGCACGATCAAGATCGTGATGGAGGCGATGAATCTGCCGATGTCGCGCACGCACACCGTGATGGGCAAGTGGGGCTACACCGGCTCGGCGTGCATCCCGATGGTCTTGGACGACGCGGTGCGCGAGGGCAAACTGTCACCCGGCCAAGTGTTTGTCATGTGCGCTTCGGGCGGCGGCCTGAACATGGCTTGCGCAGCGTTTAGAATGCAGTGACGAGTGACAAGTGACGAGTGACGAGAAAGAGCCGTGAACCGTGGATCGTCAATCGTGAATAGATAAAAACAGTCTTTCTCTATTTACGATTGTGGATAGATAAAAACAGTCTTTCTCTATTTACGATTCACGATCCACGATTCACGATCCACGGTTCACGGCTCTTGAATCTATTTACAATTTACTTGCCTTCTCTCGTCACTTGTCACTCATCACTCGTCATTGTCTTATGAAGTATTTGAACATTTACACGCTGTTTCGCGAGCGGGTCGAGCAGTATCGCGGGCGTGATGTCTTTTACGTCCGCGAGGGCGAGGGGTGGGCGGGCATCTCTTGGGAACGCTTTGAGCGGGAAGCACATGAGTTTGCTTATGCGCTCGCGGCGTGCGGATTCGAGCGCGGGGCGAGCGCGTGTGTGCTGATGGGCAACGTGCCGGAATGGGTGATTGCAGACCTCGGCATCATCATCGCGGGCGGCGTCAGTTGCGGACTCTACCCGACGAGTTCCGCGGAGCAGTGCGCCTATATCGTCAACCACTCCGACGCAGCTTTCGTCCTCGTTGATTCACAAGCGCAACTCGACAAAATTCTGCGTGTTCGTCATGAACTTCCGAAGCTAAAACAGATCATCGTTCTAGACGAAGCGGCGGCGCATGACGCGCAGGCGGACGTGCTCGGGTATCGAGAGTTTTTGCAAATCGGTCGAGAGCATCGCCGGTCAGGCCGGGAGAGCCTTGAGGAACGCGCGCTCGCGGCTCAGGCGGACGAGACGGTGATTATGGTTTATACGTCGGGCACGACGGGCGCGCCGAAGGGCGCGTGTCTCAGTCATGCTTACGTCCTCAACAGCGTCGAATCGCTGCGCGGCGTGATTCCTCTGAACGATGAGGATGTGATGTTTTCGTATCTGCCTTACTGTCATGTCGCCGAGCGCATTTCAGGTCTCTATAACCGTCTGTACGCGGGCGCGTCCGCTTATTTCGTTGACGACGGGCGAAAGCTCTGGTCGTATCTTGCGGAAGTGAAGCCGACGGTCTTTCCGAGCCTGCCGCGTTTCTTCGAGAAAATTCACGCGGCGATCATGGCGGACATGGAAGCGGCTGCGCCGGAAGTACGCGCGCAGTTCGACGAAGTACTCAGGCTCGGCAGGACGATCAGCCGCTTGCGTCAGGCGAAGGAGACTGTGCCGCAAAGTTTGCAGGACGAGTATGCGGAGAAGTCGCCGCCGGTAATCGGCAAAGTGAATAACTATTTCGGCGGGCGTCTGCGTCTGGCGACATCGGGCGGCGCGCCGCTGCCGAATGACGTGGCCGAATTTTTCGACGCGTTTCGTCTCCCCGTGCTGCAAGCATACGGGTTGACCGAAAATGTGTGCGCCGCTTTTAACCGGCCTGACGATTACCGCCTCGGCACGGTCGGCCCGCCGATGCCGGGCTGCGCGATAAAGATCGCCCGCGACGGAGAGATCATGTTGCGCAGCCGGATGATGTTTTCGGGTTACTACAAGGAGCCTTTGAAGACCGAAGAGATGTTCCGCGACGGCTGGTTGCTGACGGGCGACTTAGGGGAACTGGACGCTGACGGGTTTCTGAAAATCACCGGGCGCAAAAAGGAGATCATCGTCACCTCGACGGGAAAGAACATCGCGCCCGCCGCGCTGGAAAACTTGCTCAAGGAGCATCACCTCGTCAGTCACGCTTTCGTCTATGGAGACGGCAAGAGTTACCTCGTCGCGCTCCTCACGCTCAATCAACTCGAACTCGAAAGCTACGCGCGCGCGCACGGCATCGCCT
Source organism: Pyrinomonadaceae bacterium (assembly GCA_036009085.1). Lineage (GTDB taxonomy): Bacteria > Acidobacteriota > Blastocatellia > Pyrinomonadales > Pyrinomonadaceae > JAIVJZ01. The sequence continues at coordinate 4,243 of DASYMM010000142.1, forward strand.
TTGGAGACTTCGCCGAACTGACGCGCCACCCGTTGGTCAGGCAACTGGTGGACGCAATCGTCGCCGGAATGAACGATAAAGTATCGAAGACCGAGGCCATCAAAAAGTTCGCCGTGCTCGAACGCGATTTCAGCATCGAAGCGGACGAGGTGACGCCGACGCAGAAGATCAAACGCGCCGTCGTGACGAAGCGATACGCGGACGTTCTGGAAGCTCTCTACGCCTGAGCTTCGTCAACGAGGACGACGGCTTCGCCAGTGATGACCGTCTCGCCCGTCTGTTTTTCGCAGACGGTCTCAATCGTTAAGATGTTTTTGTCTTCCCTGACTTTCAAGACCGTCACGCGCGCCGTGATCGTATCGCCGGGATAGACGGGCGCGATGAATTTGAAAGTCTGGCTGAGATAGACTGTGCCGCGACCGGGCAGCTTTTCGCCGAGCGCGGCGGAGATGAACGACGCGCCGAGCATGCCGTGTGCGATGCGGCGTCCGAAGCGCGTCCGCGCGGCAAACTCGTCGTCCAGATGCACGCTGTTGTGGTCGCCGATGAGATCGGCAAAGGTGTGTATGTCCGCGTCCGTGATCGTCTTCGAGAGGGTGGCCGTGTCGCCGACCTTGTATTTCATTCGGAATGTGTTTCCCTTCAGTCAAACGTAAGTGCAAAAAGAGTATGTAACACAGAGCGCGCGCAGATATGTAAGCAGGCGCGTAAGCAGACGATGAAAGAACGTTTCACACTCGACCGCGAGCAGAACATCCTGTTCATCAATTTCGCAGACTTCCGCATCGAGAGTCGCGCGCAGGTTGACGAACTCGCGCGTCTCGTCGGCGAGGCCGCGACGGGCGCGGGCGGGCGCGTCTATTCCGTCGTCAACTATGAAGGCACGGAGATCGCGCCGCACATCGTCAACTATTACGGCGAATGTATCAAGGGGTTATCGGATCGCTATTCCGTCTCGACCGTGCGCTACTCTTCGAGCGGTTTGACGCGCTCGGTTTTGCGCTATCTCGGCGCGGCGGTGGATTTGGAATCCAACATCTACACCACGCGCGACGAGGCCATACGCGCGATTCAAGAACTCAAAAGCCGCAACCCGGCGCGCGCGACGATGAGCGGCGCGCTGCTGTCGCGTCTCTATCGGGCGCGCCACAGCCTGTTCGTCAAACTCCTGTGCGGGTGGGTGCCCGGCTTTCTCCTGATCCTCTCGGCCTATTACTGGTTGAGCAACGCGACGGAAAACGCAGCGCAGTTGCGCGCAATACAGACCGTTTCTCTCGTCGCCTTCTCGTCGCTGTGCGTCGCGGCGGCGATTACGGGGGCGTGCGTCTACCGGTTTGTGATTCAACCTCTGCGGCAGATGGAGCGCACGACGCGCAGCCTCGTCGCCGGTGGAGCGTTCGAGCCGGTAGAGGTTCACGGCAAGGACGAAGTCGGGCAACTCGCCGCCGGGTTGAACGACGCCGCGCGCCAACTCCGACGCGACCTCGAACGCCTGAGCGGCCTCTATCACATCTCTCTGATGATGGGCACGGGCACGGAAGTATCGCGCATCTGCGAACTGCTCACGGGGAAAATCGCCCGCCTGCTCGACGCAGACATGTGCGTCATTCTCCTCCACGAAGAGCGCGAACGTTCCATCTACGCGCAACTCCCCGCTTACGGCGTGAGCGACGAACACGTGCGCCTGCTGCGTTCGAGTCTCGACGAGAGAAACATCGCCTCGACCGTCTTCGCCACCGGCGAACCGTATCTGACGAACGATGTCGCCGCCGACCCTTTGATCAGCCGGACGGCCGCGCAGATGATCGGCGTGCGCGCGATCCTCACCGTGCCGCTGCAAGCGGGCGACCGCAAACTCGGCGTGCTCGAAGTGATGAACAAGGAGGGCGGGTTTGTCGAAGACGACAAGCGGCTCGTCACGATCTTCGCGGCGCAGGCGGCGCACCTCCTCGCCAACGCTCAACTCTTCGAGCAGTTGCGCGACTCCGAAGAACGCCATCGCCAAATCTTCGAGAGCGCGCTCGACGGCCTATACCGCGCGACGCCTGACGGGCGATTCGTCACGCTCAACCCCGCGCTCTGGACGATGCTCGGCTACACGGGCGAAGAAGAACTCAAAGGCGCAAAACTCCTCGCAGACGTGTTCGCCGATGCCGACACGGGAAGACGCCTCCTCACAGAACTCGGCGCACACGGTCAGGTGCTCGATGTCGAATGCGAACTCAGGCGCAAGTCCGGCGAGTCGCTGCCCGCGCGTCTGAGCGCACGCGTCGTGACTGACAAGGCGAGCGGCGAGGTCTATCACCTCGGCATCGTCCGCAACGTCGCAGAGCAGAAACGCCTGTCCGAGCAACTGAAAATCTCCGAGCAACTCGCGGTCATCGGCGAACTCGTAGCGGGCGTCGCACACGAAGTACGCAACCCCCTGTGCGGCATCACGACGACCCTGAGCGCGCTCGCGCGTCGCTTCGACGAAAAGCAAGCGTTGCAACCCTTCATCGACGTGGTGCTCAAAGAAGCCGCGCATCTCAACCACCTGATGGAACAACTCCTCGAACACAGCCGCCCGAATCGCATCGAGAGCGACCCGGCCTCCGTCCGTCAGGTGCTCGACGATGCGTTGGGCGAGCGGCGCGCGCAGTTTGCCGACAAGGGCATCGAACTCGAATTCTCGTGCCCGTCGAATCTGCCGGGCGTCCATCTCGACTGCCGCAAGATGCACGGCGTCTTCGCCAACCTGCTCGACAACGCTTTGCAGCACACCGCGCCGGGCGGGCGCGTCGCCGTCCGCGTCTCGTCAGACAATGTCGCCGTCCGCGTCTCGTCAGACAATGAGGACGGCGACAGGCTCGTCAGCGACAAGCAAGGCGGCATCTGGATCGAACTCAGCGACACTGGAAACGGCATCGCGCCCACGGAGCTTCCGAAAATTTTCGAGCCGTTTTACACGACCCGACCCACAGGCACGGGGCTTGGGCTTGCCATCGTTCGCAAAGCGATTCACGATCACGGCGGGAGCATCAGTGTGCGCTCCGAACCCGGCGTGGGCACCCGGTTCGTCATCAATTTGCCGCTCGGAATATAGATTGGTAACGGTCGAGGATAAAGGCACTCACCGCAGAGATACGAATGCAAAGCAAAAACAAAATTCTCGTGATTGACGACCAACCTTCGATCCGTTTCGGCGTGCGAAATCTACTCGAAGGCGAGGGCTTCAGCGTGCTCGAAGCGGAGACGGGCGAGCAGGGCTTGTCGGTCATCACAAACACGGCTCCGCATCTCGTGTTGCTCGATATACGCCTCCCCGATGCGGACGGCCTCGATCTCCTGCCGCGCATCAAGGCCATTGACGAAGCGTTGCCCGTCATCGTCCTCACCGCGCACGGGACGATTGAGACCGCGATCCGCGCGCTCAAGAACGGCGCGGAGAATTTCCTCACGAAACCGTTCGACCCCGAAGCCTTCCTGATCCTGATCTCGAAGACGCTGCAAGAGAGTTCGACCCGGCGCGAGCGTCTGCTCACAGGGCTTGTGCGCGACCGCCTCGTCGCGGAATATTTTCAGGGCAGCGCAGCCGGGATGACGCGTCTCCACTCCGTCCTCGACCGGCTCGCCCCGACCGATACCACCGTCTTACTGCACGGCGAAACCGGAACCGGCAAAGGCGTCATCGCCCATCTGATACATCACCTTTCGGGTCGCGCCACGAAGCCCTTCGTCACGGTTAACTGCGCCGGACTGAGCCGCGAGTTGTTGGAATCCGAACTCTTCGGCCACGAGCGCGGCGCGTTCACCGGCGCGGTCGCAGCGAAACCCGGACTCCTTGAGTTGACGCACGAAGGCACACTCTTCTTCGACGAAATCGCCGAGATGGAGCCTTCGATTCAAGCGAAGATGCTGCACGTTTTGGAGGAGAAGAAGTTTCGACGCGTCGGCGGCACGCAGGAGAGGGAGACGGATGTGCGCCTCGTCGCGGCGACGAATAAGAATCTGAAAGAGGAAGTGAAGGCCGGTCGGTTTCGTGAAGACCTGTTTTATCGTCTGAGCGTGATGCCCGTGACGCTCCCGCCGCTCAGAGACAGGCGCGAAGACATTCTGCCGCTCGTCGAACATTTCATCGGCCACTTCAACACCAAACTCAACCGTCGCGTGCGCGGCGTGACTCCGCAGGCCGAGGCCATGCTCGTCAGTTACAACTATCCCGGCAACATACGCGAACTCAGGAACGTCATCGAACGCGCCGTCATCCTCTGCGCGGGCGACTTGATTCAGGGCGACGATCTGCCGCTCGGCGGCGTCGAATCGTGGGAGGCTTCCGCGCCGCGCGAGGGCGAGGCCAAAGCGGGCGCGGGGCAGTTCCTCTCGCTCGACGAACTCGAAGTCCTGCACATCAAACGCGTCCTCGTCGCCACGGGGCGCAACCTCACACGCACCGCCGAACTCCTCGGCATCACGCGCACCACGCTCTACGCCAAACTCCGCAAAGCCGACCCCGACTTCCTACCGAAAGAGAACGTCTAAGAGCGTCTCACAAAACGCAACAAGGCAAAGAGTTGAACCACGAAACCACACGAAACGACACGAAGAAGAGTTCGTGTGGTTTCGTGCGGTTTCGTGTGGTTTCGTGGTTACTGCTTTTGTTTGTCGCTCTCTTCACGTCGCGCGCCTCCTATCGCCCCTCTGCCGTTTAATAATTGAACACGCGCCCCGCGCCGGTGTGCAATAACTTAACAACGCCACTCGCCGGATTCCATAACTAGCGGGGTAAAAAGTTTGGAGCGTTGATTGCCTGCGTCTTCTAACCGAACCGTCTCGCGGCGCGCGCCTTAGTCTCCCGATACACCTGAACAGTTCCGCCGCCGGGTTATTGTTTCAACTCCACTCTGTACCGTCCAATTCCGTCTATCGAAGGAGAAGACCTTTATGTTCGCTCGTCCGCGTGTGGCAATCTTCCGTCTGTTTTTTATGCTGCTGGTGTGCAGCGGCGTCGTGTTCGCTCAGAGTCAAACGACGGGTAATGTCGAAGGCACCGTCAGAGATGCCAACGGGGCGGCGGTGGCGGGAGCCGAAGTGACCGTCACGAGCAAGGCGACCGGCGAGGAGCGCAAGGTGCTGACCGACGAGACGGGCGCATTCGCCGTCACGCTCCTCCCCTCCGGCGTCTATCGCTTGCAGATCGGCGCGCAGGGTTTCAGGCCGACGGTCTTTGAAGACGTGACCGTCGCCATCACGGAGACGACGACGCTTCCCGTCGAACTGACGGTTGGAGAACTGACGGGCGAGTCGGTCGTCGTAGAAGCTTCGGTCGGGCCGATTGTGCAGAGTGAGAGTTCGCAACTCGGTCGCGTGGTTGATTCGCGCACCGTTGCCGAACTGCCGCTCGCCACGCGCAACTTCACGCAGATACTCGGCCTCTCCACGGGCACGGCGACTTATTTGCCGGACAACACGGCGGTCGGGCGCAACTCGCAAAACATCTCCGTCAACGGCGGGCGCGTCACGAACAACAATTTTCAGATCAACGGCATTGACGCCAACTCGCAGGGCACTAACTCCGCGCCTTCGCTCTCCGTGCCCGCCCCCGAATCAATTCAGGAATTCAAAGTTCAGACTTCGCTCTACGATGCGACCTTCGGGCGTTCCGGCGGCGGAAACGTGCAGGCCATCACCAAGTCGGGCACGAACAGTTACAACGGCAGCGTCTACGAATACTTCCGCAACGATGCCTTGAACGCCAACAATCCTTTCCTGAAAGCGGCGGGAGTCGAACGCCCCGTCTTGAAGCGAAACATCTTCGGCGGCGTCATCGGCGGCCCCATCGTGCGCGATAAGGCGTTCTTCTTCGGCTCGTATCAGGGCACGCGCGAACGCAACGGCGCGTCGGTCATCAACAGCCTGTCCTCGAACGTCTTCATCACGCCCGGACTGACTAACGACCGCTCCGAGGCCACGCTGCTCGCTCTGTTCAACGGGCGACGCCCCGCCGGGACGCCCGCGCTCACCGCCATCAACCCGACCGCGCTCGCCCTTCTCAACACGAAACTTGAGAGCGGCCAATTTCTGATCCCGACGCCGCAAACCTCGAACGGCCTCTACTCCGGCACGACGCCCTCCGCCTACGACGAGAACCAGTTCAACGCCAACATTGATTACCGCTTCAACGACTCGAACACGCTCTCCGGCAAGTTCTTCTTCTCGAACGCGCCGCAGACGCTCGTGCTGCCGAGTTTCCTCGGCGGCGGCCCGAACGTCCCCGGCTTCGGCAACTTCCAGCAGAACAACAACCGCCTGCTCTCGCTCCAGTACATACACATCTTCAGCCCGACCGTCATCAACGAAGTGCGCGCCGGTTACAATTTCATACGCGTTGACGCGACGCCGCAAGAGCCTGTCAACGATTCGAGCGTCGGCATCACGCGCGCAAACGCCGCAGCCTTTCCCGGCCTGCCCCTGATTCGCATCGCGCCCGCCGCCGGGGGCGTCGTCATCGGCACCTCGCCGACGATTGACGTGCAGGCCGTCGCGCCTTCCACGACGCTCGCCGACACGCTCTCCATCACGACGGGCAGACACCAGATTCGCACCGGCGCGGAGTTTCGCTACAGCGAAAACAACTACACGCTCAACTTCTTCACGCGCGGCCAACTCGACTTCCTGAGCTTCGACCAATTCCTGACGGGCAGCGCGTTCGTCTCCATCTTCGGCAGCGGCATCGGCGACCGTTCCCTGCGCGCGCCCGACTACAACTTCTTCGTGCAGGACGACTTCAAGATCACGCCCCGGCTGACGCTCAATCTCGGCCTGCGCTACGAACTCGACTTGCCGCCGACCGACACGCGCGGGCGCATCGCCACCTTCGACCCTACTCTGTACGACCCGACCCGTCTCGCCAGCACCGGCAGCGGCTTCGTTCAAGCCGGAAACGTCATCCCCGAATACGATCTGGCGAGCGTGCCGAACGTCAGCGATTCTGTCCTGCGCAGCAGAGACGCGAACAACTTCGCGCCGCGCGTCGGCTTCGCCTATTCGCCGCTCGCGTCGAACCGGCTCGTCTTGCGCGGCGGCTACGGCATCTTCTACTCGCGCACTTCTTTCCAGTACATCACCTTGAACGTCATTGCGCC
>DASYMM010000143.1:0-3552 GCA_036009085.1 Pyrinomonadaceae bacterium
CGGGTTTGCGCCTCGCGCTCGCCGCCCGAATCATTCAAGCCCACGACGGCACGGTCGAACAGGCGACGGACGCCCTGCGCGTCCGGCTACCGCTTAGAAAGGATGAGGGATGAGGGATGAGGGATGAATCAGAAAAATTACTCAATCGCTTGAGTGATTTCTTTCATCCCTCATCCCTCATCCCTCATCCCTCATTCTTACCGAGGAGAGCAAAAGGTGGATCGTAAAGACATACGCATTTTGGTGGTTGACGACGAGGCGATGATGGCCGACTCGCTCAAGCAGAATTTGGCCGAGGAGGGCTACACGGTGGACACTGCGCTCTCCGGCGCGGACGCCATCGAGCTATTTGATCGCGGCGGGCATCACGTCGCCGTCTGCGACGTGCAACTGCCGGACATGGACGGTCTCGAAGTCCTGCGCCACATCAAGGACGCGCAGCCCGCGACCGAAGTGATCGTGATGACCGGCTACGGCACCGTGCAGCGCGCCATCGAAGCGACGAAAGCGGGCGCGTTCTGGTTCCTCGAAAAGCCTTTCGAGTTTGAAGTGCTCCTGCCGCTCATCGAGCGCGCCGTGCAGCACCGCGAGTTGATCGTCGAAACCGAGACGATGCGCCGCAACCTCTCCACCCGCACGGAGTATTTCAACATCATCGGCGCGTCGCGCCAGATGCAGCAGATTTACGAGACGATTGAATCGGTCGCCAAGTCCGACGCGAACGTTTTGATCGTCGGCGAATCGGGCACGGGCAAGGAACTCATCGCCAACGCCATCCATTACAATTCCCTGCGCGTCAAAAAACCTTTCATCAAAGTGAACTGCGCCGCGCTCCCCAAAGAACTGATCGAATCCGAACTCTTCGGCCACACCAAAGGCGCGTTCACGGGCGCGCACGCGGACAAGGACGGACTCATCCAGCACGCGGCGGGCGGCTCGCTCCTCCTGGACGAAATCGCCGAGATGCCCGTCGAACTCCAACCGAAACTCCTGCGCGTCCTGCAAGAGCGCAGCTATCGCAAGATCGGTTCGGAGCGCACCTACGCCGTAGACTTCCGGCTCATCACTTCGACCAATCGCCCGCCCGCCGACGCCATCCGCGACGGACTCCTGCGCGACGACCTCTTCTACCGCATCTCCACGATCACGATCCACGTGCCTCCCTTGCGCGAACGCACCGAAGACATCCAACTGCTCGCCGAGCACTTCTTCAAAATGTACGCGCGCAAATACCAACGCCCGATCACGGGCATCTCGCAGGCCGCCTACCAGCGACTCTTCGCGCACGGCTGGCCGGGCAACGTGCGCGAGTTGCAGAACGTACTGGAACGCGCAGTGCTCTTAGCCAAGACCAACAAGATCGAGCCGCTCGATCTGCCCTTTGAAAACGGCAGCGTGCCGGAACGCGCGGCGCAGGGCGCGACGTGGGACGTGCCGCCCAATCTCACGCTCGAAGAGATCGAAAAACTCGTCATCGAAAAGACCTTGCAACGCACCGGCGGCAACAAGCAGGCGGCGGCGAATTTGCTCGGCATCTACCGCCCGCGCCTCTACTCCAAGATCAGGAAGTACAACATAGACATCGGCGCGCTCGTCTCGCCGTAAGCGACCAGCACGCCTGCTTTTGTCGTAAGCACGCGTGCTGATGGCGAAAGCAGGCGAAACTTAACCATAAGCAGCCGTGCTTATAACGAAAGCAGCCGTGCTTTCGTTATAAGCACGGCTGCTTTCGTTATAAGATGGCGTGCTGATGGTCTAAGCGGGGCTGCTTAAGGCGAAAGCGGGCGTGCTTATGACGTAAGCGCGCCCGCTTTCTTCGTGAGCAGGTTAATCCACTTGATAAGTCGCCACGCTCGTCGGCGTTTCGTAGCAGCGGACTTTATAGACCTGCACGCGCTCGTCGCCGACGCGCGCGGCGACGCGCTCTAAGATGTAGCGCGCGAGGTTTTCCGCAGAGGGGTTGAGTTCGGCGTCGAAGGGCGGGAGTTCGTTGATGTTGCGGTGGTCGAGATACTGGACGATGTCGTCCGCCGCGATTTTCAGTTCGCCGAAGTCAACGAGCAGACCGATGTGGTCGAGTTCGCGCCCGCGCGCGAAGATTTCGATCTTGTAGTTGTGCCCGTGCAGGTTCTCGCACTTCCCTTTGTAGCCGCGCAACTGGTGCGCGCTCGAAAAGTTGCGCTCGATCATCACTTCAAACATTCCGCTCATGCGCTTCTTCGATTCCCTCTGTGCCGAACTAACCAGACCGGCACTCTGCGCGTCCGGCTTACGACTTCTCCGCACGTCGCCGCCGCGCCTCTTCTGCTTCCTCAAACTGAACGGACACTAAGCCTTCCACAGCCCCCGAAGATAGTTGAGGCATTCCTCTTTCGTGCCCGACTTGTCCGTGTTCTTCCAGCCGAGCATATTCAAACTATCCTCAGGCCAGATCAAATACTCCCCTTCGCGGTTCGCGATCACTTTATAAGTCTGATTGTCTTTGCGTCCGATGCCCATGTCGCGGCTTGGCGTCGCAAAAAACGCGTCCATTCCCACTCCCTTTTTCTGCTCGCCCGCTTGGGTGTCAGTCCAGACCTCTTTGATGTAGTCGGTGCATTCCTCTCCCGTTCCGGTCATTCCGGCGTCCTGCCAGTCGCGCGCGTTCTCGCGATCCGCAGGCCAGATGGAATACAACCCGTAATCGTTGACGATCACCTTGTAACACGTTTCGCCTGTGTGATGTTTTTTGGTCATTGCGCCTCCAAAGGTTGAAAGTTTTGGTTAGACCTCGTCCCCTTGTTCGCCGCAGACTCTATCATCTAACAGCCGCCGCCGTTTCATCAAACACGCGCGCCACTTCGTCCAGATCGGAAGTGACGCGGCAGGGCGGCAGGCTCTTGATGAACTGTCGCCCGTAGGCTTGCGTCCGCAGGCGCGGGTCGAGCACGGAGAGCACGCCCCTGTCCGTCGCGCTGCGAATCAAACGCCCCAAGCCCTGCTTCAAACTGATGATCGCCTGCGGCACGCTGTACTCGTAGAAACTCGACCCGCCCGCGTCTTCGATGAAACGCTGACGCGCGGCCACGAGCGGATCGCTTGGCACGGCGAACGGCAGCTTGTCAATGATGACGCACGAGAGCGCGTCGCCGCGCACGTCAACGCCCTGCCAGAAACTCGAAGTGGCGAAGAGCACCGCGTTCGGAGTAGCGCGAAAGCGGTCGAGCAGCGCAGTCTTCGCCGCCGTGCCCTGCATGAGACAGGGAAAATCAACCTGCGGCGAGACGCGTTCGTAGAGCGAGCGCATCCCCGCCAAACTCGTGGAGAGCACGAAGGCGCGCCCCTGTGTCACTTCGAGTATACGCAAAACTTCCGCCGCCGCCGCCTCGGCCCACTGCGGCGAACTCGGCACGGGCATGCGCGGCGGGAGATACAAGACCGACTGGTTTTGATAGTCGTAACTCGAAGGCGCGATCAGTTCGTCCGTCTTCTCTTCGAGCAGGCCGAGACGCTCGCGCGCAAACGTGAAGTTGCCCGCGCTCGCCAGCGTCGCCGAAGTCAACACGACCGTCT
>DASYMM010000144.1:0-4871 GCA_036009085.1 Pyrinomonadaceae bacterium
CCACCGCATCGGCCTTGTTCATGAAGACGACCATGGCGGGCACACCGACCTGGCGAGCCAGGAGGATGTGCTCACGGGTTTGCGGCATCGGCCCGTCGGTGGCGGCGACGACGAGGATGGCTCCGTCCATCTGGGCTGCGCCCGTAATCATGTTCTTGACGTAATCGGCATGGCCCGGGCAATCCACGTGAGCGTAGTGGCGATTGGCGGTCTCATACTCGACGTGAGCGGTGGCGATGGTGATGCCGCGGGCTTTCTCTTCGGGCGCATTATCGATGGAATCGAAGGCGCGGACCGTAATCTTGGGGTTATGTTTGGCCAGCACTTTGGTGATGGCAGCCGTCAAAGTAGTCTTGCCGTGGTCAACGTGTCCGATGGTGCCGATGTTGACGTGCGGCTTCGACCGGTCAAATTTCTCCTTGCTCATGTCTTTCTCTCGCTCCTACGAATTATTTATCAGTTTGTCTATTGGGTCGCCGCGCCTGTCGTGCAGCGAGAGAAGCGACCCGCTTATCTCTTCCGTACTGCTAGAAAGCTTATTTCGTCGCGACGCCCTGCACCTTCGCGATCACTTCCTCGGCCACGTTCTTCGGTGCCTGATCGTAACGCTCGAAGTGCATCGTCGAGGTCGCGCGTCCCTGCGTGGACGAGCGTAGGTCGGTCGTGTAGCCAAACATCTCCGAGAGCGGGACGAAGGCCGTGATGACCTGCACGCCGCCCGTGCGCGGTTCCATCTTTTCGATCTGGCCGCGACGACGATTCAAGTCGCCGTTGACCGCGCCCATGTAGTCTTCCGGCGTCACCACCTCGATCCGCATGATCGGTTCGAGTAAGACGGGCTTGGCCTTGCGCACCGCGTCCTTGAACGCGAGCGAGCCGGCGATGTGGAACGAACGCTCGTCAGAGTCAACTTCGTGATACGCACCGAAGACGAGGCGCACGCGTATGTCCACCAACTCGTAGCCCGCGAGGAAGCCGCGCCGCAGAGCATCGCGGATGCCCTCTTCCGTCGGCTTGATGAACTCGCGCGGAATGGAGCCGCCCGTGATCTTGTTCTCGAAGACGAAACCTTCGCCCGGTGCGGGTTCGATCTCGATCTCGACGTGGCCGAACTGGCCGCGTCCGCCCGTCTGCCGTTTATAGACTTCCTTGCCGGGCGCAGCCTGCGTGATCGTCTCGCGGTAAGCCACCTGCGGCTTGCCGACGTTGGCTTCCACGCCGAACTCGCGCTTCATGCGATCCACGATGATTTCAAGGTGGAGTTCGCCCATTCCGGCGATGATGGTCTGGCCGGTCTCCTGATCGGTCGAGACGCTGAACGAGGGGTCTTCCTGCGCCAGACGCGACAGGGCAGTTCCGAGTTTGTCCTGATCGGCGCGCGTCTTCGGTTCGACGGCGACGCGGATAACAGGTGCCGGAAAATCCATCGCTTCGAGGATGATCGGCTTGTTTTCGTCGCAGACGGTGTCGCCGGTCGTAACCTGCTTCATGCCGCCGATGGCGATGATCTCGCCAGCCGATGCCTCGTCAACATCCTCACGCTTGTTGGCGTGCATGCGGAGGAGACGACCGACGCGCTCTTTCGTGCCTTTGACCGAATTGAAAGCGTAGGAGCCGCCCTTAATCGTGCCCGAATAGATGCGTACGAATGAGAGTTGGCCGAGATGCTTATCGGCCATGATCTTGAAAACGAGACCGGAGAAAGGCGCAGTCTCATCCGCCGGACGAGGCTCTTCCTCGCCAGTCCTCGGATTGATCCCCTTAATCGCTTCAATATCGAGCGGCGAAGGCAGGAAATCCACGACCGCATCGAGGAGCGTCTGCACGCCCTTATTCTTGAAGGCCGAGCCGGTCACGACGGGCACAATCTTGATCTCAATCGTCCCTTTGCGGAGAGCGGCGCGGAGTTCGTCTTCCGAAATCTCTTCGCCTTCCAAAAACTTGTTGGTCAAATCATCGTCAATGCTCGCGATGGATTCGATCATCTTCTCGCGCGCGGCGTCGGCTTCCGCTTTCATGTTCGCGGGAATCTCTTCAACCGCGTACTCCGCGCCCTTCGACTCGTCGTTCCACAAAAGCGCCTTCATCTTGATGAGATCGATGACGCCTTTGAACCCGTCTTCCTCACCGATGGGAATCTGGATGGCGACGGGGTTTGCGCCGAGGCGTGTGATGATGGAATCGAAGGAGCGTTGGAAGGATGCGCCCGCGCGGTCGAGTTTGTTGATGAAGCAGATGCGCGGCACGCCGTACTTGTCGGCCTGACGCCAGACGGTCTCGGACTGCGGTTCGACGCCCGCCACGCCGTCAAACACGGCGACCGCGCCGTCGAGGACGCGCAAGCTACGTTCGACTTCCATCGTGAAATCCACGTGGCCGGGAGTGTCAATAATGTTGATGCGATGCTCGACATTATTGCGCTTCCAGAAGCAGGTGGTGGCGGCTGACGTGATCGTGATGCCGCGCTCCTGCTCCTGTTCCATCCAGTCCATCGTGGCGGTGCCCTCGTGCACCTCGCCGATCTTGTGCGAGACGCCCGTGTAGAACAACACGCGTTCGGTGGTCGTCGTCTTCCCGGCATCAATGTGCGCCATGATGCCGATGTTGCGGAATTTGCTGAGGTCTTGCTTAGCCATGATCTTTAGCCGTTAGCTATCAGCTATCAGCAAATCCAGCCTGTTTGGCTGACCGCTGATGGCTGAACGCTTCTCTACCATTTGTAATGCGCGAAAGCCTTGTTGGCTTCGGCCATGCGATGCACGTCGTCCTTTTTCTTGACGGCGTTGCCGCGATTGTTCGCGGCGTCGAGCAGTTCGCCCGTCAGACGGTCGATCATCGTCTTCTCGCCGCGCGAGCGCGCCGCGCCCACGATCCAGCGGATGGCGAGCGAGCCGCGCCGCTCCTGCGGCACTTCGAGCGGCACCTGATAGGTCGAACCGCCCACGCGTCGCGACTTGACTTCGACTTGCGGGCGCACGTTATCAATCGCACGCTTGAAAGCCTTGAGCGGGTCTTCGCCCACCTTGTCGCCGAGCACCAGCAGCGCGTTATAAAAAATCTTCTCGGCGGTAGACTTCTTCCCGCCTTCCATCAAACCGTTGATGAACTTCGTGACCAGCGGGCTGTTATAGACCGGGTCGGGCATCACATCACGTCTGTCGACAACTCTTCTTCTTGGCATATCTCTTTTAGCTCTCAGCTATCAGCAGTCAGCTTTCAGCCAATCCATCGAAAGCTCACCGCGCTGTTTGTAAACTCTTCTGCCGCCCGCCGCCATGCAAAGCTGAACGCTGATGGCTGACGGCTGAATGCTTCCGCTATTTCTTGCCCTTCGCGCCGCCCTTTGCGCCTGCGCCTGCTGCCGCGCCGCCCTTCGGACGTTTCGCGCCGTACTTGGAGCGTCCCTGCTTGCGGTCGGCCACGCCCACCGAATCCAGCGTGCCGCGAATGACGTGATAACGCACGCCCGGCAAATCCTTCACGCGCCCGCCGCGAATCAGCACAATCGAGTGCTCCTGCAAGTTGTGGCCGACGCCGGGAATGTAGGTCGTCACCTCGATCCCGTTGGTCAGACGGACGCGCGCCACTTTACGTAAAGCCGAGTTCGGTTTCTTCGGCGTTTGCGTGTAGACGCGCGTGCAGACGCCGCGCCTTTGCGGCGACGATTGCAGAGCGGGGCTGGCCGTCTTGTACTTCACTTCCTGGCGGCCTTTGCGAACGAGTTGATTAATTGTCGGCACTGCTGATTTAGTCCTTTTCGTGCTCCCCGCGCGGGGAAGTTTCTTAAAGCGCAAAAGACTCCGAATCCTGCCTCTAACCGGAACCTGTCCGGCAGTCAGCGCAAGAAGCGGCGGCCTCTATTGATTTAATTAAGTCTGCGGGATGTTCTGTGTCGCGTTTCCGTGGAAACGGGTGTGGATCATGGCTTCCCTACGAGCCAAAATGTTTCTCTGTGGCGTCGCCTATCCCGAAGGAAAGGAGTGAGACGCAAAGCAAAACCGCGCCATTTTCGCGTGCTCCGCGCTGGAACCCGCACGGTTTCTACTACTTAACCGGCGGCGCGCGAGCATTTACGCCACAATAATTATCAAGCGACCGTCTTCAACAACAGACAGCCGGGCAACGCCTCCACACCGACAGAACCTACTAGAGCGTTGCACACTTGGGAAATGGACTGTAGTCCAAACGAGAGATTGTACGGATCAGTCCATAATCTGTCAAGTTGCCGGAACATAACAAAGTTCCTCTCCGTCGCCTTTTCGAGATTATTCATTTCGCGGGAAGAATGCGTGAAGCAAACACGCCCGCCACGCTTTCGTTGAAGCGCGGCGGGCGTGTGTTTTAAGGATTATTTTGCCCCTGCCTGCCGGAACGGCAGCAAAAGCGGCCTGTGTGGTTACGGGGTGCCGAATCTTGAACGATACTCCGTCGAAACCAAAAAGGCGTCAATGATGTGGTCGTAGCAGGCCGAACTGACGCTGAAATCGCCGCCGCTGCCGGCGACGCAAGGGTCTAAGTTCTCTTCCTTCCAGAATTTGAAGCCGAGACGCTGGTAGTCGTCGGGCGGATCGCTGGAAGCGCGTTGAAGGTAGACGAGATAGCTCAACTCCACGAAATCGTAGTTATCGTAGAGTTCGTAGCCGCTGGTGAGGCCGAGGCCGAAAGTCCGCGATTGCGCGCGGAAGCGAGAGTCGTCCCAGAAAGCCCGCGAGATTTCAATGCGCTTGTTGCGGATGCAAGTTGCATTGCCGCTGCACGAATTGATCTGGCTGACTCTGGAGAAGACTTCGGAATTGGTCGGTGTATAACCTGTTCCCAGAAAGTCGCGGAATTGCTGCCGCACGAAGAACTCCGCATTGTCTATCTGGTTT
>DASYMM010000145.1:0-4961 GCA_036009085.1 Pyrinomonadaceae bacterium
GACTTCATGGGCATGTTCCAACAACTCCAAAAATAATTGCGGATTTCGGAATGCGGAATGCGGATTGAAAAGCACAAAGTATGTGTCTTTCAATCCGCATTCCGCATTCCGCATTCCGCATTCCGCATTCCGAAATCCGCAATTGAAGATTCCGCAATTATTTTTGGAGTTGTTGGAACATGCCCATGAAGTCGAAGTTGTTCCACGCCTCGACGATCTTGCCGTCGCGCACGCGCACGATGGCGATGCCGCTGATCTCCATCGGCCTCTGCGTCGCAGCGAATCCGAGACCCTCGCCCGCGTGTGTGGCTCGCACCGTGCAGCGCGCCGCCACACGGTCGCCTTCCGCGATGGTGTCTTCGACCACGACTTCGATGTTCGGGAACGCGCTGCGAAAACTGCGGAAGAACGGCTTGAAGCCGCCGGGGCCGCGAAGTTGCGCGCCCGCCACGTCTCCTAGCCCGTGGGCGATGCCGTCCTCTGCAAACAGCTCGTCAATCGCCTCCTCCCGCCCCTTATTCCACACCTCTTCAAACCAGCGGTGAATTACAGCCTTGGGGTCTGCGGATTCTTCGTACATTGACTCGTCTCCTTTCTAACCCGGCGGCCAGTGTAGAGGGCGACCGCCGATGACGTGCAGGTGCAGGTGAAAGACCGACTGCCCTGCGCCCGCGCCCGTGTTGATCACGGTGCGATAACCTGACTCCGACAACCCCTGCTCGTTGGCGACGCGCGCGGCGACGCGCAGCAGATGGCCGAGCGTCGCTTCGTCGCGCCCCGAAGCCTCGTCGAGCGATTCCATGTGCTCGCGCGGGATGACGAGCGCATGCACCGGCGCCTGCGGGTTGATGTCGCGAAACGCCACGGCGCGATCATCCGTGTAGATGATGTCGGCGGAAATCTCCCCCGCCACAACCTGGCAAAAGATGCAGTCTTGTTCAACCATAAATTAAACGATGAAATGAAACGCAGAACAGGTTAAACACAATTTAGTTTTCACAAGTTATCGAGGGAGAGGCGGCTCATTTTCTTTCGTAACTCTAATTAAGAACCGGAGAGCCTGGTTTACCGACTCAGAATCGGGAAACACCTCCGCGACATCCGGCTCTAAACGAATTATCGCACCGCCAAAACTTTTGCGCCCTGCACCGACCCTTCGCACGCGTAAGCTCCGCAGATCATATTCGGGTCTCAACTCATCCGTGGCTTCTGTCTCAACCTTCTTCATAAACTTCACGCTCCGTTCGCGTCACTTCTCGCGCACTAATTAAACGAACAACATCATCTCTGTCGGCATACGACACCAACAATAGACGACCCTGCTGCGACTCGCCAACAATAATAATTCCATGACGGCTTGGCTGGCTTTTGTCGTTTTAGGCTACAACACGCCGACTTCCGCGATGGGCGGGAGGCTCGCCGTGACCGAGTCGCGGAGGCGTTCGATCTGTGCGCCGACGCCGCGCAGTTTGTCTTCGATCTTTTCGTAGCCGCGATCTATGTGATAGACGCGCTCGATGATCGTCTCGCCTTCGGCGACGAGTCCGGCGAGGACGAGCGAGGCCGAGGCGCGTAAGTCCGAGGCTTGCACGCGTGCGCCCGCGAGCGGCGTCGCGCCTTCGACGATGGCCGTGCGTCCTTCGATGGCGATGCGCGCGCCCATGCGCTGCATCTCGGAGGCGTGCATGAAGCGATTCTCGAAGATCGTCTCGGTGATCGCGGAGCGTCCCGCGGCCTGCGTCATCAGAGTCATGTATTGCGCCTGCATGTCTGTGGGAAAACGCGGGTGCGGCTCGGTCGTGATGTCCGACGCTTTCAAACCTCCCGCCGCGCGCCTGACGTGCAGCGTGCTCTGGTTGACTTCTTCGATCTCGACGCCCGCCTCGCGCAGTTTGGCGATGACGATGGCCGAATGTTCCGGCGTGCAATCTTTCAACTCAAGTTCGCCGTTCGTGATGGCGGCGGCGACGAGGAACGTGCCGGTCTCGATGCGGTCGGGGATGATCGTGTGCTCCGCCGCGCCGAGCGTCTCGACGCCTTCAATCGAGATCGTCGGCGTGCCCGCGCCGCGCACGCGTGCGCCCATGCGATTCAAAAGCTCTGCGAGGTCGGCCACTTCGGGTTCGCGCGCGGCGTTGTTGAGAGTCGTCTTGCCGGAGGCGAGCGTGGCGGCCATCAGGAGATTCTCCGTGCCCGTCACGGTCACTTTGTCGAAGTTGACCGTCGCGCCTTGGAGACGCCCGCCGCGCGGCGCGCGCGCCACCACGTAGCCCGCTTCGAGCGACACTTCCGCGCCGAGCGATTTCAAACTCTCAAGGTGCAGGTCAATCGGGCGCGAGCCGATGGCGCAGCCGCCCGGCAAACTTACTTTCGCCTTGCCGAAACGCGCGAGCAGCGGGCCGAGCACGAGCACGGAAGCGCGCATGGTCTTGACGAGATCGTAGGGCGCTTCAAAGAGTTCGATGTGCGCGGCGGTGATCTTGTGCGTGCGAAGTTCGGGCGTTAGGACGTGCGCGCCGAGGTCTTCGAGGAGGCGTCTTTGCGTGATGATGTCGCGCACGTAAGGGACGTTGTGCAGCGTCACGCTCTCGCCCGTCAGGAGCGCGGCGGCCATGCAGGGCAGCGCGGAATTCTTCGCCCCGCTCACGTTGATGCGGCCGCGCAAAGCCCGTCCGCCGGTGATGCGAAATTTGTCCATAAGAAAGCTGTTGGCTGTTAGCTGTTAGCTGTTAGCTATCAGCAAAATTGCTCCGTGATGACGTTGACCTGCTGGATGATGACGAACCGTTTGCGATTTAAGGTTGACGGATTTTAGCACGGCGACCTGACGGCGACTAGATGGCCGCCGGAAGTTTCAGTCATGCGCGCGGCGGCGTTGAAGGACGACGGTGCGGGGGATGCCTTGCAGGTCGTGGCGCGTGTCGAGCATCGTCCAGATGTTCGGGGCGACGAGGGGCGCGATCCTGTCGTGCTGGTCGTGGCCGATCTCCAAAAGGAGATGGCCGCCGGGGATGAGAAAGGGCGCGGCATCTCGGATGAGGCGGCGGATGATGGAGAGGCCGTCGCCGTCTTCGTCGCCGTGGGGCGTTAAAGCGAGCAGCGGTTCGTGCTCGCGCACTTCGCGTTGCAGTTGCGGGATGTCGCGCGCGGGAATGTAGGGCGGGTTGGAGGTGATGAGCGTGAAAGGCGCGCCGGCCGGAGCGAGCGCGTCGAAGCAATCGGAGACGCGGAGCGTGAGTCGTTCGGCGACGGCGTGGCGCGCGGCGTTACGCGCGGCGACGGCGAGCGCGTCCGTCGAGATGTCTAAGCCGAAGGCGCGCGCGTCCATGCGTTCATGCAGGAGCGTGACGGCGATGCAGCCCGAACCCGTGCCTACATCGCAGAGAAGCGGCGCGCCCGGCGCGTCAGTCTCGCGCAAAAGTTCGAGCGCAGTTTCGACAAGCAACTCGGTTTCGGGGCGCGGGATGAGCACGGCGGGCGTGACTTCAAAGTCGAGTCCGTAAAACTCCTGCCGCCCGGTGATGTACTGCAAGGGTTCGCCCGTTGCACGGCGCGCGATGCGCTCGTGATAGAGCGCGAGCGCGTCGGGCATGATCTCTTCGTCGGAATGCGCGACGAGATACGCGTGGTCGCGCGCGAGCGTGTAGGAGAGCAGGGCGCGTGCGTCGGGTCGCGCGTCAATGATGCCAGACGCGCGCAGGCGTGCGGCGGCTTCGTGTAGAGCCTCTCTGATCTTCATGCGTGTGCGGCGGCGGCGGCGGTCGCTGTGCGGTTGCTCGCTCGTCTAGGTTCTGCTGTATAATACGCGGCACATCAGGCAAGATGACAATACGGCAGAGAGAGTCTGCGTTCAAAGCGCGGCTTGCGGCAGCGACTCGTCGTTGCGCGAACAGCCTTGAGCGCAGGCTGACCGGAGGGGAGGCACGAAGAGATGAAGTCGGAATTTCACATTAAGGGCATGCACTGCGAGTCGTGCGCCGTGGACATCAAGGAGACTTTGGAGACGACCGCCGGAGTCTTTCACGCAGACGTGACCTATGGCGGCAAGACCGCCAACGTCCAATACGACGACAACGTGGTGCAGGAAAAAACGCTCATCAAGAAGATACAGGATTTGGGTTACGACGCGACCATCGGCGATGACACGCAATCGTCCGAGGCCACAGCATAAACGAAAAAAGGGGATCATCTACATGGAAGAGAGAAACGAGCAGGCGGTGGACGACCGCGGGACGACCGAAGCGGGAGGCCGCGAAATTTTGAAGCGGCTGCGCGATGAAGGGTTCGAGGCGAACGACGAGAAGTTGGCCGTCGCGCTCGGTCGCCCGGTCGAAGTGGTGCAAAGCTGGACGGCCGGCGACAGCAGCAGCGGCGAACCCGTTGACGACGACATCATCATGAAAGCGCGCGGCATCGCCAAAGAGCGCGGCATCGAGTTGGAATAAGTGACCGAAGATAAAAGCACTCACCGCAGAGACGCGGAGCGGAACGCGGAGGGGTCACAGAGATTTAAATGGTCTTCGCGGCGGTTCTCTGCGGCTCGGCTCTGCGCCTCTGCGGTGAAGGTTTTTCACTGACACTCAATCGCAGCCAGCTATAACTGGAACGCGACGTTGATTAGTTATTTCTAGTTGGCATAACGAAGCGAATTCGTTTCTCCCGTAGCCTGAGCGAACCCCCAGCCCAATAAGCTGGGGGTTCAATCGTTAAGGGGCAGGGTTAAACAAAGTTAGTCCGCCGTGAAGGAGACCTCGTAGACGATGAGCGCGCTGACGAAATGCCTGCTGTTGTTTCTCTTGAGCTGGCTCGACGCACAACTGACGATCATCTGGGTGCGCAACGGGCTGGCGACCGAAGGCAACGGCCTGATGGCGCACCTGCTCAACGAGGGCAACGCTCCCTTTCTCGCCACCAAACTCCTCATCGGCGCGGGCGTCGCCTTCATCCTCTATCGCTACGCG
>DASYMM010000146.1:0-12293 GCA_036009085.1 Pyrinomonadaceae bacterium
GCTTTCAAGAGTTGCAGCGCGCCGAACGTTGGATGGAGCGGCGCGACCCCGCGACGGTGGAGCGACCGGACTACTGGGCGACGGAGCCGGGCGAATGAAATCGTTTAACCATTAAGGCACGAAGACACGAAGGTTAAACTAGGCTTCTTTGTGTCTTCGTGGCTTGGTGATAACTTCAAGCAGGCAGGATATTCAATGAGCGCACCCGTTATCGTCTGGCTGATACTGAGCTTGATCTGGGGTTCGACATGGCTCTTCATCAAACTCGGCTTGCAGGATTTGCCGCCCTTCACCTTTGCGGGCGTGCGATTCGTGATCGCCGCGGCGATTCTGCTCGTCGTCATCGCCGTCCGGCGCATGCCTTTGCCGCGCGCGCGGCGCGATTGGGGACTCATCGCGCTCACGGGCTTCATGTCTTTTTCAGTCAACTACGGCCTCCTGTTCTGGGGCGAGCAGCGCACCTCTTCCGGCCTTGCGGCGATTCTGCAAACGATCATCCCCGCCTTCGGCCTCATCATCGCGCACTACTATCTGCCCGACGAACGCATTACGCTCTTGAAGGTGTGCGGCATCGTTCTGGGGATTGCGGGCGTGGCGTTGATCTTTTCGGATCAGGCGAGTGTGGAAGGCACTTCTGCGCTCGCGGGGAGCGCGGCCATCGTGGTCGGGGCATTCTCCGTGGCGTATTCAAACGTGCTGGTGAAAGCGCGTGCGCGCCACATCGAACCGGCGGTGCTGGCGGCGGGACAGATGATCTGCGGACTCGTGCCGCTGCTGCTCATCGGCGTCACGTTTGAGGGAAACCCTTTCGCGTTTCGCTGGACGCCGCTCGCGCTCGCGTCGCTGCTGTATCTCGCGCTTGTCGGGTCGGCCATCGCCTTTCTGTTGTTCTACTGGCTCGTGCGCAACATGGACGTGACGAACACGATGCTCATCCCGCTCGTCACGCCGCCCATCGCGGTCTTTCTCGGCTGGCTCGTCCTGCACGAAGGCTTGACGTGGCGCACGGCGGCGGGCGCGCTCGGCATCATGTCCGGCATCGCTTTGATCGTGACGCGCAAGAAGAAAGAATTGGCGGCAGCCGCGACGGTTGTGGTCAACGAGTCGAAAGCGACGGGCTGAGTTACGGTTGAAAGGACGGAGACGATGAAAGACGACGCGCGGAAAGATGACGCGGCAAAACATGTTGACAGTGACGAGTGGGAAGGCATGCAGACAAAGGCCGTGCACGCGGCGCGCGAGCATAACCGGACGCGCGCGGTGAGTTCGCCGATCTGGCAGACTTCAACTTTTCGCGCCGACTCAGCCGAGCACTTCGCAGAGATCGCAACGCAAGCGCGCCCCGGCGAATTTTACACGCGCTACGGCAACCCGACGCACAAAGAGGCCGAAGCCACCATCGCCGCGCTCGAAGGCGGCGAGGCCGCGCTCCTTGCGGCCTCCGGCATGGGCGCGATCTTCACTGCGATGCTCTGCGGTTTGCGCGCGGGCGATCACGTCGTCGCGCAGCGCAACCTCTACGCGGGCACAAACACGCTCATCGAGGAGTTGCTGCCGCGTTGGGGCATCGAGCACACGTTTGTCGAGCAGACCGACGCCGCAGACTTCGCGGAAGTTTTGCGCCCGCACACGAAACTCATCTACGTGGAGACGCCGACCAACCCGCTCATGCGCATCACGGACTTGCGCGCCGTCGCGCGTCTCGGGCGTGAGCGACGAATCACGACGATGGTTGATAACACGTTTGCCACGCCCGTCAATCAACGCCCCTTGGAGTTAGGGATAGACGTGTGTGTGCACAGCGCGACGAAATATCTCGGCGGCCACAGCGACATCACGGCTGGCGTCGTCGTCGGCTCGCGGGAGTTTGTCGAACGCGCGTGGAAGTTCGGGCTGGTGGCGGGAGCGGTGCTGAGTCCTTTCGACGGCTGGCTGCTCTTGCGTGGTTTGCGCACGCTCGGCCTCCGGGTCGAGCGACACAACGCGAACGCGCTCGCCGTCGCGCGTTTCCTCGAAGCGCACCCGCAGGTGGAGCGCGTACACTATCCCGGCCTCGAATCGCACCCGCAACACACACTCGCGCGCACGCAGATGAGCGGCTTCACGGGCGTGCTGAGCGTCGAAGTGGCGGGCGACATGCGCGCGGCCGAGCGGTTCGTCGCGTCGCTCAAACTCGGCATGAACGCGGCTAGCTTGGGCGGCTACGAAACGCTCGTCGTGCATCCGGCGGCGATGTGGAGCCAGCAGCTTTCGTCCGAACAGCGCGCCGCGATGGGCGTCAGCGACCGGCTCGTGCGCATCTCGGTCGGGCTGGAAGACGAAGCGGACTTGATCAAAGATTTCGCGCAGGCGTTGGAGCAAGTCAAAGAGTAGTTTTAACGCGTCCTTAAACTGAGAGAAACGGCATGAGAAAACTTCGTTATCATCTGGTGGATGTCTTCACCAACAGGCAATTCGGCGGAAACCCCCTGGCGGTGTTGACGAACGGGCGCGGCATCCGCGACGAGACGATGCAGGCGATTGCCAAGGAGTTGAACTTATCGGAGACGACATACGTTTTGCCGCCCGCCGATGCGGCGAACGATTACCGCGTGCGCATCTTCACGCCGGGACAGGAATTGCCGATGGCCGGGCATCCGACCGTCGGGACGACCTTCGTGCTCGCGCGCGAACACATGATCGAGCGCGGCGAAGACGGCGCGGAGACGGAGATCAAACTCGAAGAGGGCGTCGGCACGATCCCCGTCCGCATCAGGTGGCAAAGCGGCGCGGCAGGGTTTATACAGATGCGACAACCGCTTCCCACATTCGGTGAGCGCGTCGAAGACGTGTGTGTGGTCGCGGAGATGTTGTCCATCGCGCCCGAAGAGATCGCGTTGACGAACCTGCCGCTCGAAGTCGTCTCTTGCGGCGTGCCGTTTTTCTACGTGCCGGTGAAAAGTTTGCGCGCGGTGCAGCGCATCAAGTTTCGCGTGGACGTGTGGGAGGACAAGTTGAAAGCTGTCGTCCCGCCGGGAGTTT
Organism: Pyrinomonadaceae bacterium; assembly: GCA_036009085.1. GTDB lineage: Bacteria > Acidobacteriota > Blastocatellia > Pyrinomonadales > Pyrinomonadaceae > JAIVJZ01. Next base: position 3,022 of record DASYMM010000146.1, read on the forward strand.
TCGTCTTCACGCGCGAAGTTGAGTTTGCAAATTCGACCGTGCACAGCCGCATGTTTGCGCCGGGCATGGGCGTCTGGGAAGACCCCGCGACGGGCGGCGCGAGCGGGCCGCTCGGCTCTTATCTCGTGCGCCACGGCGTCGTCGCTTCGGGTAATGGGGGCGACGTGGCGGAGTTCACGAGCGAGCAGGGAATCGAGATGGGGCGTCCGAGTTTTATTAAAATTCGCATCGAGCGCGAGGGCGGAGAGATTACGGACGTGCGCGTCGGCGGCGAGTGCCGCTTTATGGGCGAAGGCTATCTTGAGATAGAAGATTGATTTCACCACAAAGGCACGCAGACGTTTAATGCTTTAGCTTTGTGGCTTCGTGCCTTTGCGGTTATCCGTTTGAATTGAAATCATGAACAAAGTGCTCGTCGCGTTGATCCCCGAACCGCACGCGCCCGTGGAGTTGCGCGAGGTGGCGGAGCCGGAGTTGGAACCGAACTCCGCGCTGTTGGACGTGGAACTCTCCGAGGTGTGCGGCACGGACGTTCACCTGCAACAGGGGCGACTGGCGGGCGTGCCTTACCCGCTCATCCCCGGCCACGTCTCGGTCGGGCGTCTCGGCAAAATTCGCGGGCAGTTGTTGGACGTTGACGGGCGACCCTTCGCCGAAGGCGACCGCGTGACGTTTCTCGACGTGCATCGAACGTGCAACGCCTGCTGGCATTGCCTCGTCGCGAAAGCCTCTACGCGCTGCCCGAAGCGCAAAGTTTACGGCATCACCTACGGCCTCGCGGACGGACTCTCCGGCGGCTGGTCGCAGAAGATTTACCTCAAACCCGACACGCGCTGCATTCGCCTCGGCACGACCGACATTGAAACATTCATGGCGGGCGGCTGCGCACTGCCGACGGCTCTGCACGCGACGGAGCGCGCGGGCGTCGAGTTGGGCGACACGGTGCTTGTCCTCGGCAGCGGCCCCGTGGGACTCTCCGCCGTCATCTTCGCGCGTATGCGCGGCGCGCTCCGCGTCCTCTGCATCGGCGCGCCGGAAGCGCGGCTTGAGACGGCGCGCAACGTCGGCGCGGACGCCGTGCTCGACATCGAAACCAACGACGAAGCGGCGCGCATCAACTGGGTGCTGGAACAGACGAACGGGCGCGGCTCGGACGTGTGTATCGAAGCGACGGGCGCGCCCGTTGCAGTCGCAGAGGCGATGCGCTACACGCGCGACGCCGGGCGCGTCTGCATCGTCGGCCAATATACGGATCACGGCGAGGTGGCGTTCAATCCGCACCTCGATCTCAACCGGAAGCACCTGGACGTGCGCGGCTGTTGGGGTTCGGACTTCTCGCACTTTTATCGCGGCGCGCAAATCATGGCAGACGAGATGCGTTCGCGCCCTTGGTCGCAGATGAAACTCGAACGCTACGGCCTCGCGCGTGCAAACGACGCGCTCTCGGATGTCGCTTCCGCACGCGTCGTCAAAGCGTTGATCGATCCACAGATGCTTTGACGCATCGCTTTTCTCCCGGCGAAGTTAAACGGCTATGAAAAAAATCCTGCGTCGCATTCTTCTGCTCGTCGTCCTCGCGGCGGTAGCCTTCACGATCTTCTGGTACGCGCGCCCCGCCGACCTCAACTTTGAAGAGTTTCGCGCCGCCATGCCGCATGCGAGCGCGAGCCGCTTCGCAGAGGTGGGCGGCGTGCGCGTGCACTATCAGGAGCGCGGGACGGGCGACGCGCTCGTGCTGATTCACGGCAACAACTCTTCCGCGTATTCATGGCGTGATGTGTTTGACGAACTGGCGAAGGAGTTTCGCGTCGTCGCGCTCGACTTGAAAGGCTTCGGCTTCACCGCGAAGCCCGAAGGCGACTATCGCTTGGAGACGCAGGCTGCGCTCGTCATCGGCCTGCTGGATCAATTGAAGATCGAGCGTGCGACGTTGTGCGGCAGTTCGATGGGCGGCGGGGTCGCGCTCGCAACGGCGAGCAACTATCCGCAGCGCGTCCGTTCGCTCATCCTCGTGGATTCGTCAGCCTTCACGGAAGGGCGCGTCGGCGCGTCGCTCGCTCCCGCTTACGTGCGCTGGCCTTACATCGGCGGGGCTGTCACCGCGCTCGCGCTCACGTCCGACTCGCTTGTCAGAGACGGCTTGCGTAAAAGTTTCTATGACGAATCGAAGGTGACGACGGAGCGCGTAGAGGCTTACTATCGCCCGCTCCGAACGCGCGACGGGCAACGCGCGGCGCGGCTCGTGCGCGACCAGCGCGACTACACGCGCATCGAAAACTCGCTCGATAAAATCCACCAGCCCACACTCATCATCTGGGGCGCGCAAGATGAACTGATCTTGCTGGAAGACGGCAAGCGTCTGCATTCGCAGATCGCCGGATCACAACTTGTCGTCTTCGACGATTGCGGGCATCTCCCGCAGGAAGAGATGCCGCAACGATTCGCGCGCGAGGTGTCCGGGTTTATGAAGAAAGCCGCGCCGCAACAGGCGGAGTAATAAACTCTTCAACACAAAGGCACGAAGACACGAAGATCAATTCTGTTTCTTCGTGTCTTCGTGCCTTTGTGTTGAAAACCCAAACGGCGCGTCTATTGTTCGAGATAACCATGCGCGGCCAAGAGTTCCGCGTTGAGGATGGCTGCGCCCGCCGCGCCGCGCACGGTGTTGTGACTGAGCGCGACGAAGCGATAATCCATCACCGCGTCGCGCCGGATGCGCCCGACCGTGACGCTCATGCCTTGTCCGGCGTCGCGGTCGAGTCGCGGCTGCGGGCGGTCGGGTTCCTCGCGCACGATGACGGGGCGCGCGGGCGCGGAGTAGAGCCTGAGTTCCTGCGGGAGCGCGCTGAACGACGAGAGCGCGTCTTCCAGTTCTTCCAACTCGACCGGGCGCGCGAGTTTAACGCGCAACGCCGCCATGTGCCCGTCCGACACGTTGACGCGGTGACACTGCGCGCTCACGCGCATCGGGGCGGGTTCGACGCGCCCGTCTGCCGTCATGCGTCCCAAAATCTTCAAAGTCTCGCTCTCGATCTTCTCCTCTTCGCTCGCGATGTAGGGCAGCACGTTATCAATCACGTCGAGCGAGGCGACGCCGGGATAGCCCGCGCCCGACAAAGCCTGCAACGTCGTCGCCACGCACGATTCGATGCCGAAGCGCGCATGGAGCGGCGCGAGCGCGAGCGCGATCATGATGGTCGAGCAGTTTGGATTGGTGACGATGTAGCCGCGTTCGTAGCCGCGCTTTTGCCTCTGCGTTTCGATGAGCGCGAGGTGCTCCGGGTTGATCTCCGGGATCAGAAGCGGCACATCTTCGTCCATGCGGAAGGCGGAAGAGTTGCTGATGACGGCGTAGCCCGCGCGTGCGAAAGCGTCTTCGGCCTCGCGCGCCATCTCGCCGGGCAGGCTGGAAAAGATGAGGTCGCAATCGAGCGGCGGGACGGGCGCAGCGACTTCGAGCGCGGCCACGCGCGCCGGACACTCGCCCGCGAGACGCCACGCGCACGCTTCCGCGTAAGTTTTCCCCTGCGAACGATCCGACGCCGCGAGCGCGGTCACTTCAAATTGCGGGTGCTCTTCCAGCAGTTCGATGAAACGCTGCCCGACCGTGCCCGTCGCACCCAGTATGCCGATGCGAAGTTTTTCACCCATAAATATTTTCACTCTTAGAGTGCATTTGAAAACAACCTTCCGCCTTCCTTTGCGCTTTACGTCTTAACTTTGTGCCTTGGCGAGAAAATCAGTTCAAGCAAAGGCGCAAAGGGTTGAATGGCTACTTGTGGTTTTGACACAGGCACTTATTTAAACGCTTCTTTGATTCGCTTGATGCCTTCCGCGAGCCGGGGCGCGTCGGCGCAGAAGGAGAGACGTAAGAAACCCTCGCCTTCGCTGCCGAAGGCCGAGCCGGGCACGGTGACGACGCCGTGCTCAAGCAGGCGTTCGGCCACCTCCAACGAATTGCCGTCCAGCGCGCGCACGTCCAGCATCAGATAGAACGCGCCGTCGGGCGCAACTGCGGGCAAGTTTAACTCACGCGCGATGAGCGACAGGAGTTCGTCGCGGCGTGCGCGAAAGATGCGTCGCGTCTCCACGCGCGCGGCCTCGGCTTCATCCGTCCACGCGGCGAGCGCGGCCTTTTGCGAGACGGTCGAAGCGCACGTCGTCACGTAGCCGTGCAACACGAGCGCGCTCTTGATAACTTCCTGTGCGCCGCACATCCAACCGATGCGCCAGCCCGTCATGCTCATAGATTTCGAGAGACCGCCGATCACGATACAGCGTTTCGCGGACGTGTGCTCGGAGATGGACGCGGGGCGCGCGGCGCCAAAATATATGTCACGGTAAATCTCGTCGCTGATCACGTAAGCGTCGCTGTCGCGCAGTGCGTCGGCCATCCCGGCGAGTTCTTCGCGCGTGAGCGTGCGGCCAGTGGGATTCGACGGGCTGATCACGACGACCGCCTTCGTGCGCGGCGTGAGACGGCGGCGAAAGTCTTCCGCGTCGAACGCGAAACCTTCGCGCGCGGGCAGGCGATAGAAGATCGGACGACCGCCCGCCATCCGCACGATGGTCGGGTAGGCGACGAAACCGGGATCGGGCAAGAGCACTTCGTCGCCCTCGTCCACGAGCGTCATCAGAGCGAGATAGAGAGCCTCCTGCGAACCGGCTGTGATGATAACGTTGTCGGGCGTCGTCGTGGTCGTCGCCGAAAGCTGCGGGTAATCTGCGGCGACGAGTTCGCGTAGAGCGGGCAGCCCGGCGTGCGTTGTGTAGCCGTTCTGTTCTTCTTCGATGACGCGCACGGCGGCGCGTCGAATCACGTCGGGCGTCGGGAGGTCGGGTTCGCCCAAGCCCAGATTGATGCTGCCGGGAAGCGCGCGGTCGAAGAGTTGACGAATCATGCTCTTCTCGATGCCGCGCAGGCGCGTGGCGGGTTGGAAGACGCGCGCCGCGCCTGTATCTCGTTCGGAGTTCAACGCAAATAATCCTCCAACTGCACGGCGCGGTCTGTCTTCTCGTCGCGATACTTGACGATGACGGGCGCGTAGAGCGACAGCCCCCACTCGCGCCCGCGCTCGCTCGTAACGGCGCGTGAGCCGGGGACGACCACCGCGCCCGCCGGAATTTCGAGCGGCGCATCACCGTTGCGGCGATAAATTTCTTCGCGCACGAGATCATAGACGGGCGTTGAGCCTGTCAGGATCGTGCCCGCCGCGAGCACGGCGCGCGCGCGCACAATCGTCCCTTCGTAGATGCCGCACCCGCCGCCGACGAGCACGTCGTCTTCGATGACGACGGGCGTTGCGCCCACGGGTTCGAGCACGCCGCCCACCTGCGCCGCCGCCGACAGGTGCACGCGTTTCCCCACCTGCGCGCACGAACCGACGAGCGCGTGGCTGTCAATCATCGTGCCCTCGTCAACGTATGCGCCGACGTTGACGTACATCGGCGGCATGCACACCACCCCCGGCGCGAGATACGCACCATCGCGGACGCTCGACCCGCCGGGCACGAGCCGGACGCTATCAGTCGCGGCGAATTGATGGATCGGGTAAGTGTGCTTATCGAAAAACTGTAGCGAGTTGTCTTGCGGCGACATGTCTGCGAGCGTGCCCATGCGAAAGCCAGCGAGGATGCCGCGCTTGACCCACGCGTTGACGCGCCACGCGCCTTCGCCGTCGCGTTCAGCCGCGCGCGCCTCGCCACGGTTGAGCGCGCTTTTGAACTCGGCGAAGAGCGCGAAGTCTTCTTCCGTAAAACTGCTGCCCGCCTCTTTCGCCGCGAGCGTCTCGATGCGTTCACGCAAAGTTGTCATCAAGCGTTTCCCTTGCTTAAAAGTAAAGACTCACCGCAGAGACGCGGAGCCAAGCCGCAGAGTTATCGCAGAGCAGAAGATTTAACTCTCTGCGTAAACTCCGCGCGCCTCTCTGCGTCTCTGCGGTGAAGGTTTTTTTGTTTCCATCAAAACTGCAAACCTACAATAGTCCGAGTTCCGCCAACACCTCGCGCACGCGCGCGCGGCTCTTCTCCTGAATGGGCACGAGCGGCAAACGGAAATTCTCTTCCAGCAGATTCAGCATCCGCATCGCCGCTTTCACCGGCCCCGGACTCGACTCGATGAAGTTGACCTCCATCAGCGGCAACAGGCGGAAGTGCAGCGCGCGCGCTTCATCCCAACTCCCGGCGAGCGCGAGTTCGCACAGGCGCGACATGAGATCGGGCGTTTCGTTCGACGCGACGGAGATCAAGCCGTCCGCGCCAAGCGCGAGCATCGCGAGCGTCAACGCGTCGTCGCCGGAGAGGACGTGAAAGTTCTCCGGTCGTTCGCGCAAGATCGCCATGATCTGCGAGAGGTCGCCGGAGGCTTCTTTGACGGCGACGATATTCTCCACGTCGCGCGCGAGCCGGAGCGCGGTCGGCGCGCCGATGTTTGAAGAGGTACGACCCGGCACGTTGTAAATGACGACGGGCAGCCCCGCGACCGCTTCGGCCACCGCGCGAAAGTGCGCGTAGAGTCCTTCCTGCGTCGGCTTGTTGTAGAAGGGCGCGACGACGAGCACGGCGTCTGCCCCGATCTCGCGCGCCGCGAGCGCATATTCAATCGCGGCGGCGGTCGAGTTGCTGCCCGTGCCCGCGATCACGCGCGCCTCGCGCCCGCGCGCCGCTTCAACCGTGAGACGAATCACGAGGCGGTCTTCTTCCTCCGTCAACGTCGCGCTCTCGCCCGTCGTCCCGCACGGCACGAGCAGGCGCACGCCGCCCGCAATCTGTCGCTCGGCAAGTGCCGTCAGGCGTTCCGCGTCAACCGCCCCGTCGGATTTAAAAGGCGTCACCAACGCCGTCGCGCACCCGCGCAGCCATTCAACTTTGAGTGTCATTACAATACCTCTGTGACAAGCGACGGGCGACAAGTGACAAGTTAAAACCAAAACTTGTCTTGTTCTAAGCAGGAAATATCTCATCAGGGCGAAAAGTGTGAACCACGAACGCACACGAAACAACACAAAACGAACTTAGTGTGTTTTCGTGTCGTTTCGCGGTTTCGCTTTTCATGCTGCCTGGTGAGAATTTTTTTCGTCACTTGTCACTCGTCACCCGTCACTATTTCGTCTATCGCTTGGGAAAATTCGTAAACGCCGCGTTTGTCTGTGAGCCAGCGCGCTGCAAGTAGCGCTCCGGCGGCGAAGCCTTCGCGTGTGCGCGCGGTGTGCGTCAGCGTGATCTGGTCTGCCGCCGCGTCGAAGCCGACGGTGTGTGTGCCGGGGATGTGCCCGGCGCGCGTGGAGGCGACGGGGATGTCGCGCGTGAACTGCGCGGCCAAGATGTCGCGTAGTTTGATCGCCGTGCCGGAGGGCGCGTCGCGTTTGCGCGCGTGGTGCGCTTCTTCGATGAAGGGCGCGTAGCCGGTGGCGGCGAAGAGTTCGGCGGCGCGTGCGACGATGCGGTAGAAGAGATTGACGCCGATGGAGAAGTTTGCGCCGTAGAGGAGCGCGCCCGCGTGCGCGGCGACGAGGCGGCGCGCTTCCTGTTCCTGTTCGTTCCAGCCGGTTGTGCCTTCGACGAGCGGGACGGACGCGCGCGCCGCCCCTTCGACGTTTTTGAGCACAGCAGCGGCGACGGAGAAGTCTATCGCAGCATCGTGGCCGCGCAATCGCTCGACGAGTTCGTCAACCGATAGCGACGAGTCGCGCGAGGTGATGACGCGCGCGACTTCGTGCCCTTCCGCTTCCGCCAGCGTGCGGACGAGTTTGCCCATCGCACCGTTGCCGATGATGGCGAGTCTCACTTGAAAGACGCTCCTTGAGTCGTAGAAAAACTTAACAAAGCAAAAAATTGAACCACGAAACAACACAAAACGGCACGAAAAGAGTTCGTGTTATTTAGTGTGGTTTCGTGGTTACGGGTTTTATTAGTCGCTCTGGATTTCGCTCGCTTTCCATGTCGCTACGGCGCGCGAGCAGTTCGCGTGCGAGTTGCGCGTAGAGTTCGACGGAGCGTGCGAGTTCATCTTTGCTGATGCGCTCGGCTGCGGTGTGCGCGTCGAGGATCGAGCCGGGGCCGAGCAGGAGCGGCGCGCCCCAATTCGGGAGATACGGAACGTCGGTCGTGAAGCGCACCACCTCGCGCGCGAACCCTTCCGGCGCGAAGAGACGCACGGGTTCGGCGACCGACAGATATTCAACTTCAGCGCGACCGCCGACCGCGCGCTCAAACAGTTCTTTGACGCGCGACGAGCCGGTGACGAGACGGATTTGCAGTTCGGCAGAGGCTTCGGCGGGGATGATGTTGGGGCGCGCGCCGCCGGTAATCGTGCCGATGTTGCAGGTGGTTGCGCCGAAGAAATCGTCTTGCGGCCACTCGACGCGGCGCACATCTTCGAGCACGTCGAGCAGGCGTTCGATGGCCGAGTCGCCGTGTTCTGGATAAGCGGAGTGGGCGGCGCGGCCTGTCGTGTTGAGTCGCAGGCGCAGCGAACCCTTCGAGCCGGTGGCGAGCTTGTTGCCGGTCGGCTCGCCGTTGACGAGATAATCGCAGGTGGCGGCGAGCGCGTGCGTGTTCGCGGCGCGCGCGCCGAGGCTGCCGAGTTCTTCGTCAACTGTAAAGAGCAGTCCGATTTCGTCAACGCCTACGCGGCGCAGAGTTTCGGCGGCGAAGATTTGCGCGGCGATGATGCCTTTCGCGTCGCACGAGCCGCGCCCGTAAATATGCGTCTCGTCTTCGTGTGACGCGATGAAGGGCGGGACGGTGTCAATGTGCGTGGAGAAGAACAGGCGCGGCGTGACCGGCGACGCGTTGGCGATGATGTTGGCGCGGCGCGGCGCGATCTCTTGAAGCTCGACCGTGTAGCCCAAACTTTCGAGATGCGCGGCGAGAAAGCGCGTGGCCGCATCCTCGTCGCCGCTCGGCGAAGGGATGTCTATAAGCCTGCGCGTGAAGGCAAAGAGGTTCATTGCGAGACGCCTTCCTTGCGTTGGAAGAGCGTGGCTAACTCCTGCGTGTCGCACTCGAAGAGCGACGCGTGCAGACGCCTGACGGTCTCTTCAACGTCGCGCTCGGCGACGACGAAAGTGAGATTGACGTTCGACGCGCCCTGCGAGATCAAGAGGACGTTGATGTCGCCGAGCGTACTGAAGATGCGCGCGGCGATGCCCGAAGTGTAACGGAGTTCTTCGCCGACGATGCAGACGACGGCGAGGTTGGTTTCGACTTTCACCGCCGCGATGGGTCGCAAGTCTTCGACGATCCGGTCAACCATGCTCGTATCTTCGAGC
>DASYMM010000147.1:0-9879 GCA_036009085.1 Pyrinomonadaceae bacterium
CGCCACCACCAGCACCGCCAATGCTTAACTACAGTGACGTGTGACAAGTGACGAGTGACAAGTTAAAAACGAGTAAATCGTGAATCGTAAATCGTGAATCGAGTTAAAACGGTTTTCCTCGATTCACGATTTACGATTCACGGCTTTCTCTCGTCACTTGTCACTCGTCACTCGTCACTGCTTTTATGTCTCTTTCGCTCGACACTCCGATTCTCTCTTTGACGGGGCAGGGCATCCCGCGCTTCGGCCAGCCGACGGCGCGGCGTCTCGGTCTCGCGCTCGCCACTCTCTACGGCAAACGCGAGGCGGGCGAAGCGACGGTCGAAGACCTGTTGAACTACCTGCCGATGCGCTACGAAGATCGCTCGAATCTGACGCGCATCAGCGAACTCAGAGACGGCGTCGAAGCGTCGCTCGAACTGTACGTGCGCGTGGCGGGCGGCTTTCAAGTCGGCAAAAATCGCGGACCGAAAGCGCCGCCGCTCTACATCTTCGAGGTGACGGCGAGCGACCCGGAGCGCACGGCGAAGCCCGTCGTCGTCTGGTGGTTCGTGTCAGGCCGTCAGGCCGGGCGCATCATCGCTTACAATCGCCAACGCTTCACGCGCGGCGCGCGCTTCGTCGCTTACGGCACATGGAAACTGGACGCGCGGCGCAACACGTTCGCCTTACAGTTGAACAAGCCCGACGAACTCGAAATGCTCCCCGGCATCTGGACGCCTCCCGAACACGCGCTGCTCCGGCTCGCCGAAGAGAACAACAACGAAAGCGCACCGGCTCAACCCGCCAACGAAAGCGTAATTATTCGACGCGCCGACGAAGGCGAGAGCAACGCGGAGAATGTTGCGAACGAAGGTTCGGACGAAGGCACTGCCTCGCTTGGGGAGGACGACTTTGAAGCGGAAGCGAGCGATCCTTTGCTCGCCGCGATTCACGTCGGGCGACGCGTGCCCGTCTATCGTAAGCTCGGCGAGTTTCCCGCCAAACGCATGCGCGAGATCATGCACGCCGTCCTCGCGCGCATTGACGACGCTGAGCTCACGGAGACGCTGCCCGCCGAACTCATCACCCGGCAAAAGTTGATCTCACGCGCCGAAGCACTGCGCCGCATACACTTTCCGACCGAAGACGCCCCGCTCGCCGATTACGAACGCGCACGCTCGCCCGCACACCTGCGTCTCATCTTTGAAGAGTTCTTCTGGGTCGCGCTCGCCATCGCCATACGCAAAAGCGAGCGCGTCAAAGAACCGAAAGGCGCGGTCATCGAAATTGACGAACGCGTCCGCACGCACCTCGCGGAGATACTTCCCTTCACCCTGACGAGCGCGCAGGAGCGTTCCGTCAAGCGCATTCTCGACGACATGCAATCCGATGTGCCGATGAACCGCCTGCTGCAAGGCGACGTGGGCAGCGGCAAAACCATCGTCGCGTTGCTCGCCATGCTCGCCGCGATGGAGAATGGCTATCAGGCCGCGCTCATGGCTCCCACCGAAATTCTCGCAGACCAGCACGCGCGCAACATCAAACGCATGCTCGCGCGCACGCCGCACCGCGCCGAACTCCTCATCGGCTCGCTGCGCGCCGCCGAGAAAAGGCGTCTGCATGCGGATATTGCCGCAGGGGAAGTCCACGCCTGCATCGGCACGCACGCGCTCATACAGGAAGCCGTCGCCTTCCGCAAACTCGGCATCGTCATCATTGACGAACAGCATCGCTTCGGCGTGCTCCAACGCGCCTCCCTGCGCGAACGCGGCTTTAACCCCGACGTGCTCGTGATGACGGCGACTCCGATCCCGCGCTCGCTCGCCATGACCGTCTATGGCGACCTCGATGTCTCCGTCATAGACGAACTCCCGCCCGGTCGCACGCCGATCAAAACGGTCGTCGTCGGCGAAGACCAGCGCGCCGGAGTTTATAAAGGAGTCGAACGCGAAATCCGCGCGGGGCGTCAGGCTTACATCGTCTACCCGCTCGTCGAAGAGTCGGAGAAGATGGACTTGAAGGACGCGACGCGCATGTTCGAGCATCTGCGCGACCGCGTGTTTCCCACCTTCGAGATCGGTCTCCTGCACGGCAAGATGAAGTCTGCGGAGAAAGAGGAGACGATGCACCGCTTCACGCGCGGCGAGATTCAGATTCTCGTCGCCACCACGGTCGTTGAAGTCGGCGTTGACGTGCCGAATGCGTCCGTCATGGTCATCGAACACGCGGAGCGTTTCGGTCTCTCGCAGTTGCATCAACTTCGCGGTCGCGTCGGGCGCGGCGCGGAGCAAAGTTTCTGCGTGCTCTTAGCCTCCGACAAACAAACGGCCGTCGCCCGTGAACGCCTCGGCATCATGGAAGAGACCAACGACGGCTTTCGCATCGCCGAAAAAGATTTGGAGATACGCGGCCCCGGCGAAGTGATGGGCACGCGCCAATCGGGCGTGCCTACCTTTCGCGTCGGCAACCTCGTGCGCGACGTGGCGATCCTCGAAGCCGCGCGCAACGAAGCAGACTACTACCTCTCCAACGCGCGTCGCCGCACGCGCGAAACCTCTCGCCTCATCGAACGCGTCCGCGCCGACGCGCGCTTCGGTCTGGCAGCCGTCGGCTAAAGAGTGTTAATCTAGCCATCCCTCGCCCGCGTTAAAACACCAACCAGACCCGGCGGAATTCCTTATCGCCGCCGAGCATCGCCAGAGACCCTTTCTTTGACCAACGACGCCGGAGATTTATGAGAATAAAGTTCCCCCTCTGCCGCTCTTGTTTGGCGTTGCTGTTGACGTTTGCGTGCCTGCTTGCGACCACGCCGCGAACGGCCAACATGCAGGACACCGTGACGGGCGCGTTTGAAGGCACTGTGACGAACAGCGAGACGGGCGCGGTAATCGTCGCCGCCGTCGTCGAGATCATCAATCAGCAGACCGGACAGGCCATCACGAAGAGTTCCGATTCGCGCGGCCGTTTTTATCAGGGCTTGCTCGCGCCCGGCGTCTATCTCATACGCGTCTCCGCGCCAAACTTCGTGACCAGAGAAGTGCGCCAGCGTCTCTACATCACGCGCACGGGCGAAGTCGTGCCCGTCCCCGTCGCGCTCGACCCCGCGCCGCCCACTGCCACCGGCAGCACGGCGACGCCCGCGCCCGCGCCGCAGGTTGAAGAGACAACCGACATCCGCACACGCGTCAACGTCAGCGACGGGCAGCGCGGCGGCACGTTCACCGAAGAAGAAGTCTCGACGCTCCCGCTCGGCGCGCAGACCTTCGTGCGAACTTTTGACGAGTTAACATTTCTGCTTCCCGGCGTCGCCCCGCCGCCGCAGACGCTCGGCTCGGTGGCAGGCCCCGGCGTCGGCGCGGGCGTCGGTTCGTCCGGCCAGTTCTCCGTCAACGGCCTGCGTTCGCGCGCCAACAACTTCACTGTTGACGGTTCGGACAACAACGACGAGGACATCGGCGTCCGCCGGCAGGGTTTCGTCTCTCTGACTTCGCAGCCCATCGAATCTGTCAAGGAGTATCAGGCGATCACGCTGCTCGCGCCCGCACAGTTCGGACGCAACATCGGCGCGCAGGTCAACGCCGTCTCCAAGTCTGGCGGGAACGAGACGCACGGCACGCTCTACGGCTTCTTCAACTCCTCACAACTCAACGCGCGCAACTTTTTCGACACGACAAACGGCAACGCGTCGAACGCGCTCACGGCTGGTAACAACCAACCCGTGCTGCGCGCAGACGATGTGCAAATCGTGAGCGCACGCGTGGTGCCCGTCAACCCGCGCCCGCTGACAGTGCAAAACGGGAGCGGCGGCGAGGATTCGTTCACCTTCGGGCAGGGCGGCTTCGTGCTCGGCGGCGCGCTCAAACGCGAACGCGCCTTCTATTTCGTCTCGGCGGAACGACAGCAGATCAACGCGACGCGGGAAGAGAGTTTCGCCGTCCCAACGGTCGCAGAGCGCGGCGCGTTCGGCACGGGCGCGACGGGCGTGTTCAGCAACCCGTTCCGGCGCAGCGGCACTGCTAACGCTCCAATCTTTGATCCCGCCCTGACTTCGCCGACGACGCGCGGCGGCGACGCAATCTTCAGTCTCTTCCCTTTCCCCAACAACCCGCAGGGCATCTACGGCGCAAACACACTCACGCAAAACCTGCGCGCCGGAGGCCACGGCACGGTGCTCTCCGCGAAAGTTGACGGCAACTTCAAACTCAAGGGACGGCAGCAGTCCATCACCAACCGCTACAATTTCACACAGGACGAACGCATCATCCCCGTCACGAGCAACGCCATCTTCTCTTCGCTCAAACCGCGCGTACGCACCCAGAACAACTCTCTCTTCTTCAACAGCGAATTGAGCGGCGCAAACTCCACGCACCCCATGTACAACCAGGTGCGCCTCTCCTACGGGCGCACGCGTCTCGTCTTCGATGAAGCGCGCGACACGACTTTTCTCACGCAGAGTTATCCCGCGAACACGCCGTTTGTTTTAAACGCGCCGCTCGTCGGCAATCGCACGCTCCCCGAACCCGTCATCAACCCGAACGCGCCGCCGCAGATCACTGCGAATCGCGGCGCGATCATCTATACCCCGCTGCCTTGCCAACCGCCGGCCGGATTGAGCATCCCGCAGGGCACCGTCGAATGCGTCTTAGGCCCGGTCGGGCAGGTCAACATCGCGGGCTTCAATCCAGTGGGCGTGGACGTGTTCGACTTCCCGCAGCGACGCGTCAACAACACTTATCAAGTGGCGGATAACCTGACGTGGCGCGTCGGCGCGCACAGTCTCGCCTTCGGCACCGATGTACGCCGCACCGAACTCAACAGCGCGCTTGAGCGAAACGCGCGCGCTCTCATCACCTTCGGCGGCGCGCCGCTCCTCGATCTAGACTTCGACCCCGCGACCCGAAGCGTCAGCAACATCGCGCCGCGCACGGCCTTCGTTCGTCCCGAAACGCTCGCCGCCGCTTCCGCCGCCAGCGGCTTCACGCAAACCTTCTCGCGCGACGGCGAATCGGGCATCAACCTGCGCTTCTACCAACTCGACTTCTACGCGCAGGACACCTGGCGCGTGCGCCCCTCGCTCTCGCTCTCGTTCGGCTTGCGTTACGAATACAACACGCCGCCGCGCGAGACGAGCCGCCGCCTCGAAGACACCTTCGCAGACCCGTCTCTCGATCTCATTCCCAGCCTGCGCACCTTCATCGGCGACCGCACGACCATCTTCGACCCGGATCACAACAACTTCGCGCCGCGCCTCGGCTTCGCCTACTCGCCCGCGCTCTTCGGGCGCGAACGCCTCACCGTCATACGCGGCGGCTACGGCATCTTCTACGATCAAATTCTCGGCGCGGTCGTCAGCCAATCCCGCAACGTCTATCCGAATTACCTGACGTTTGACCGCGCGGGCGGATACAGCAACCGCCGCTTCAACGGCGAGTGCCCGGAGCAGTTAAGTTCAAACAACTGCGGCTTTGAACTCACCTCGCCATTCTTCAGCGGCACGACCACCAGAAACGACAACGGCGCGATCTCCTCCGTCCCGCTCGTCGTGCCCGGCACGCTCAACACGCTCAACCCGGCCTACACCTTCGCGCAACGCGTCCAACTCGTAAACGGCTTCGGCGCGGGCGGCGGCATCATCCCGCCGCTCAGCGGCTTCGCCTTCACCATCCCGCAACAGCAACTCGACACGCCGATGGCGCACCATTACAGCGTCAGCTTCGAGCAACAGATCGGGCGCAACATGGTCGCGTCCGCCGCTTACGCGGGCACGCTCGGTCGGCACCTCCTGCGCTTCACGACGCCGAACCTCGGACGCAACTCCTTCATCGCGCCCGCGCTTTTCACCGGCGGCGGACTCGACGCCAACAGCCCTTTCGTCGGCACTCCGACCTTCTACGGCCTCGCGCTCCCGCCCGGCTCGCGCATCGCACCCGACGGGCGCGGCTTCGTCGGCGGTCGCCCCGTCCCCGGCATCGGCGCGGTCATCCGCTACGAGACGACGGCCAACTCCCGTTACGATTCTTTGCAACTGCAACTCCGTGGCCGCTTCCGCCGTGCGCTCCAATTTCAGGCCGCCTACACTTTCTCGAAAGCCACCGACGACGTTTCCGACACCTTCGACCTCGCCGGTGCGCCCGCGCTCCCGCAAAACAGCTTTACCTTCGCGGGCGAATACGCGCGCGCCAACTATGACGTGCCGCATCGCTTCACCTACAACTTCGTCTATGAACTGCCGAACTTCCAGAATCACAGTCGCGCCCTCCGCGCCTTCTTCGGCGAGTTGCAACTCGCGGGCACGGGTCAACTCCAAAACGGCCAGCCCTTCACCGTCAACTCCATCTTCGACGTAAACCTCGACGGCAATCTCACCGACCGGCTCGACACGACTCAAGGACTCGTCTCCACCGGCGACCGCCGCCAACCGCTCCGGCTCACAGCCAACCCGACGACGCTCCTCGCTCGATTTACAGAAGACGGGCGCATCGGGCGCAACACCTTCCGCGCGGGCAACGTCGTCGAACTCGACCTGTCCGCCACGAAACACTTCCCGCTCGGCGAACAACAACGCCTGCTCCTGCGCGTTGACGTGTTCAACTTCATCAACCGCGCCAACTTCGGCGTCCCCGTCCGCTTCCTCGAATCGCGCGCCTTCGGGCAAGCCACCAGCACCATCACGCCCCCGCGCCGCGTCCAGATTGCGTTGAAGTATTCGTTTTAATTGGGGAACACAGGAGCCGGAATCCAGAAGTCAGAAGGGAGCATGACCAACAGGAAGCCCTGTGATCTCAAACTCCTAACTCCGGCAATAATATAGTTGGCTCGCCTACAACATCGTTACTGCCTGAAAGGTAAAACAGAAGGGTCATAGTTGTTGTGACGAAATAATAATTCCACAAAAGAAACTTTTGGTGGAATTGTGCTTCACTCAAAATTAAGATTGAGTTTTGCCAGGAATAGCAGTAAAAGTAGCTTCCTGTTTTAAACGGCGGCTTGTAGTACGTCTATACTTAGCGTTGGGCGGCTAAGCATCGGCGATTCGCGTAAATGGAGGCAACGAATGGCGAGGATTACTGGAATCGGCGGCGTTTTCTTTAAGAGCAGAAACGACAATGCTGCGCTGGCGACTTGGTATCAGAAGCACCTGGGTCTGCCGCTGGAGAGCTTCGGCGGCGCCGTCCTGAGATGGCCTGATGACAAAGCCGAGGACGGGGGACTCACCGTGTGGCACGTCGCGGAAAAAGAGAGCCAGTGGTTCGCCCCGAGCGACTCGCCTTTCATGATCAACTACCGGGTTGACAACCTTGAGGAGCTGATCACGCAGCTGCGCGCGGGCGGGGTCGAAATCATCGGCGGCCCCGAATCGCATGAGAACGGGAAGTTCGCGTGGATCATGGACCCGGATGGGAACAAAGTGGAGTTGTGGGAGCCGATGATCTGGGATGAAAAGAACAAGAGCGCGTGAAGTCCGCGTCCAAGCCACCC
Organism: Pyrinomonadaceae bacterium; assembly: GCA_036009085.1. Classification (GTDB taxonomy): domain Bacteria; phylum Acidobacteriota; class Blastocatellia; order Pyrinomonadales; family Pyrinomonadaceae; genus JAIVJZ01. Next base: position 7,462 of record DASYMM010000147.1, read on the forward strand.
AACGACGCCATGCACCCGACCGCGAACCAGCGCGGCCTTTTAGCCAGAGCCGGGCAATAGTGGAGTTGAACCCGCTACGGGTGATGCGAGGCATTAGAAGCACCATCCCCTATTGCACTAAATAACTCAAATCCACAAATGACTACCTTACAGGTGCGTCAACTATATTGATGCCCTAATTCCTTATTCTGAATTCCGACACCTGTGTTCTGAATTCTCATCCGGCTCTCGTGTGCTAACATTCCCGGCATGAGGATCATCGCAGGACAATATCGCGGGCGGGTGCTCAAGAGTCCGCCTTCGATGCAGATTCGCCCGACCTCCGACCGCCTGCGCGAGACGCTCTTCAACGTCATCACCCCGCGCATCGAGGGCGCGCGTTTTCTCGATCTGTGCGCGGGTTCGGGGGCGGTCGGCATCGAGGCGATTTCGCGCGGCGCGTCTTTCGTCACCTTCGTTGACCGTTCGCGCAAGATGTGCGCGCTCGTCGAAGCGAATCTCGACCTGTGCGGCGTGCCCGAAGAGTTGACGGCGGTTGTCCTGAGCGAAGCCGCAGACTATTTGCGCCGCGCAGAGTCGTGGGGCGGCGAACCTTTCGACATCGCCTTTCTCGATCCGCCCTATGCCACCGACTACGCGCCTCTCCTTGATCTCTTCGGCGCGCGTACCCCGTCGCTTCTCGCCTCAGGCGGCATCCTCATCGTCGAGCATCATCATAAAACCACCCTCCGCGATGCGGTCGGCAACATCCGCCGCTGGCGCATCCTGAAACAGGGCGACTCCGCGCTCAGTTTCTATGAAGTGGAAGGCGCGGAATAACTTAGCCCTCATCCGTCTCCTCAATTGCTTTGTCTTCTTAGTGTCTTCGTGCCTTTGTGGTGAGTTATCTTAAAAAGCATTCACCACGAAGACACCAAGCCACTAAGGAAGCAGGGAGGAACTCGGAAAGCAAGACACTACTTAAGTCTCACTCATTTTTGAAATTTACGCACAAAAGCAATAGACTGTTTTTAGTCAATACATCAATTATGCTTGTACTAGGAATCGAAAGCTCTTGCGATGAGACGGCGGCGGCGATTGTGCGCGACGGGCGTGAGATGCTCGCCTCCGTCATTTCATCTCAAATCGAAACTCACAGACGCTTCGGCGGCGTCGTCCCCGAACTCGCTTCGCGCGAGCATCTGGACAAGATCGTGCCCGTCGTGGAAGAGGCTTTCGCGCGGGCGGGCATGGAGAAGACGGCGATTGACGGTATCGCCGTCACGCAGGGGCCGGGTCTGGTCGGCTCGCTCCTCGTCGGCCTCTCCTACGCGAAGGCGATGGCCTACGCGCTCTCGAAGCCGCTCGTCGGCGTCAATCATATCGAGGGACACATCTACTCGGTGGTCTTCGAGAACCCGCCGATTGAATATCCGGCCTTCGCGCTCATCGTGTCGGGCGGGCACACGAACCTTTTTCTGGTGCCCGAACCGGGCAAGTATAAGGTGCTCGCGCGCACGCGCGACGACGCGGCGGGCGAAGCCTTCGACAAGGTGGCGAAGATGCTCGGACTCGGCTATCCCGGCGGCCCCATCATCGAAAGATTGGCGCGCGAGGGCGACGCGCAAGCCGTCCGTTTCAGCGTGCCGCGCATGGGCGACGGCCTGCCCGATTTTAGTTTCAGCGGACTCAAAACTGCCGTCTCAAAATACGTGCGTGAGTCGGGGCTGCAACCCGTCGCCGTGGGCGACGACGCATCGCAGGCCGTGAAGGACTTGGCCGCGAGTTTTCAAAGCGTGGTCGTGCGCTCGCTCGTCGGCACGACGGAGAAACTTGCCGCAGAGCATCACCCGCGCACGCTCATCGTCGCGGGCGGCGTGGCCTGCAACGGCGCGCTCCGAGACGCTTCGGATGCGGCGGGCAAACGCCTCAGCATTCCGGTCTACTTCCCTTCCCGCCATCTCTCGACCGACAACGCGGCCATGATCGCCGCCGCCGGAACCGTCAAACTCCTCGCGGGCGAGCGCGCAGACCTTTCGCTCAACGCCGATGTCTCGCTCCGTCTCGGCAACATTGATGCCGCCGAAGACGCCGCACGCCGTGGTCGCATCCGGTATAGAAAGGGATGAAGGATGAGAGATGAATCAGAGGAAGCACTCAAGCCTGTGAGTGCTTCCTCTGATTCATCCCTCATCCCTCATCCCTAAAATCAAAGCCGCTTGACCCGTGAAGGCCAAGCGGCTCTTTGTTGCCGGTGAGTGTGCGAGGGGGCGTTCCGAAGAACGCCACCATCTCACCGGCTAACTCGTTGAGATTTTGATTTTGCTAGGGCTTGTTTTCCGCCACCATCTCCCTGACTTCGATATTCTTCGCAAACTTGATCGGCTTCTCTTCGTCGAGCACGATTGTCACCACGTCGTCCACGCGCAAATCTTTGCA
>DASYMM010000148.1:0-9145 GCA_036009085.1 Pyrinomonadaceae bacterium
ATCATTTTCGACGTGGACGACTAAGCCCGCCGCGGGCAACTCGAACCCGCCCGACAGGCGACCGACCGTGACCAACGCCTGCCCGTCTTCAACCGCGCCGCTCTCGCCCGCGAACACGACGCGCGCCGCGACGTTATACTCCGCGAGCATTTCGCCCACGCGCTCGGCCACGCCCGCGCTCGGCATCGCAAACAAGACGCGCGCACCATTCGTCGCCTGCGCGCGCCGCACGTCCGCCGCCAAATCCGCGATGCGCCCGTGATAACGACGCGCCGCACGCGCGTTCCACTCGATCTCCGTCGCGCGTTCCACTGCCGGAAAAAGAAACAAAGGCGCAGGAGTCGCACGCGTGCGCCCGATTGTCACAGCCGCCGCCTCGGCTTCGCCCGTAAACCTCTCGTCCGTCGCCGCCGCCGCGCGTCCGAGCGTCCGCAACTCGACGCGTGGCACGCCCGCGACGCCCGCGCGCAACTCCTCCGCCGTCAAATAAAGCTCTTCGGGACGCAAGGCCACCTCGTCCGCCCCTTCCGTCTCCGCGTAGCGCGCGCTCAAAGTCTCGTAGGTGTTGCCGAGAAAAGTTTCGAGCGCGGCCGGCTCGTCGGCCACGAGAAGCGTCTCGCGCTGCAAGTAGTCGAACGCGCTCGCGGGCGTCGAATGGACGAGCGAGACGAGCCACTCCCAGCCCGCGAACGTCTCGCCCTCGTCGGCATAGACTGTGCGGTCGCGCAACGCGCGCGCATAACGCTCATCCGTCCAACGCTCGCGCGCCAGTTCAGCCCACAGGCGAAAATCGTCCGCGCCGACGGCATACTCGCGCATCGGCACGATCTCTATTTCCTGTCGCTGCGCGATGGACAACTGCGTCTCCGGGTCGAACTCGCGTATCGAATCAACCGTGTCGCCGAAAAACTCCACGCGCACGGGCGCGTCCTCGCCGGGCGACCAGACATCGAGTATGCCGCCGCGCAGCGAAAACTCGCCGACCGCGCCGAGGGGGTCTTCGCGCACGTAGCCGGAAGCCAAAAGCAGTTCGATCAACTCTTCGGGCGCGTAATCCTCGTCGCGCCGGAGCGTCGCGCCCGTCGCCAGCAGTTGTTGCGGCGCAATCGTTCGACGCGCGAGCGCACGCGCCGTCAGCAACACGAAATCGCCCGCGCCGCGTGCGAGCCGCCAGAGCGTGAGCGCGCGCCGTTCCAGAGTCTCCGGGTGCGGCGACGCGCCCGCATACGGGTCGCTCTCCGAAGCGGGCAGCGTCAGCACCGACGCGCGACGCGCCGCCGATGCGCCGCCGTTCTCCGCACCGTCGCCGCCCTGCCGTCTCAACGCTTCGCTCCAAAAACAGAGGTCGCGATCCCACTGTTCGAGGTCGCGGCTCGCGGCGACAACCACCGCCAGACGCTTTCCCGTCTCGCGCTGCAACGCCGCCAAAACGAGCGCACGCGCCGCGCCCGAAGTCAGCCCGCTCACAGACACCACGCGCGCCCCGCCGCGCACCTCCGCCAGCAGGCGCGCCAGCTCCTCGCCCTCCAACACGCGCCTCAACGCGCCCTCCACCGGCGAACTTTTTTGTGCTGTACTACTCATCTCAACTCAGGGATGAAGGATGAGGGATGAAGGATGAATCAGAAAAAGCATTCAAGAGCGTGTGTGCTTTCTGATTCATCTCTCATCCCTTATCCCTCATCCTTTCTTCTCCTCCCACCATTTCGCGCCGCGCTCGCCGAGTGCGACTTTGCATTCATGCACGCGTGTGCGCGCCTCGCGCTCGGCCTCCGCGTCGCCTGCACGCTTTGCGCTCCCCACATCGCGCCGCGCCTGCATCAATTCGTTGACGAGTTGTTGTCGCCTCTCTTCCGGGATGGGCGGGTCGGTCGCGCGCCAGCGGCGACCGTCAATCAACACATGATGGCCGTCAGCAGTTTTCTCAACTTGCTGGCGCGCCGCCTTGCTCTTCTTACTCGTCACTTCTCGTCACTCGTCACTTGTCGCCCGTCACTGTCTTTCTAATTCGTTCGATGATGTCTGTCGTGGAAGCGCCTTCGATGAAGGGGAGCGCGAGGACGCGCCCGCCCGCCGCTTCGACCTCTTCGCGCCCGTGAATTTCGTCCAGCTTGTAGTCGCCGCCTTTGACGAGCACGTCGGGCAGCAGTTCCTTGATGAGCGTGCGCGGCGAAATCTCATCGAAGATCGTGACGTAGCTGACCGCGCCGAGCGCGGCGAGCATTTCGGCGCGCTCCCGTTCGTTCATCACCGGGCGCGACTCGCCTTTGAGCGCGCGCACCGCGCCGTCCGAGTTGATCGCGACGATGAGCGCATCGCCGAGCGCACGCGCCGCCGCAAGGTAACGCACGTGGCCGACGTGCAAAATATCGAAGCAGCCGTTGGTAAAGACGAGCCGCCGCCCCTCTGCGCGCAGACGCTCCCGCACAGAGCGCGCCGCCTCCCGCGAAAGTATCTTCTCATTCATGGTAAGCAATACGTCGAATGCTAACACGAAGACGCAGCAGCGGTCAGCTATCAGCGGTCAGCCTTCAGCCGGAGTAACCGTGCGATGTATCCGCGACTGATTACTGACAACCGACGACTTCTTGCTATACTCGCCTTTTCGTTTGGAGCGAGGATAGATGACAGAGAACACCCACACGCCCTTCATTGAAGACAACGATCAGACGCGCGCCCGCCGCGAGCACCTCGAACGCATTCAAGCACTCACCGGCAACGCCTACCCGAACAAGTTTCGCCGCAGCAACGTCTCGAACAACAAAACGGAGGGCGAAGACACGATCACGTCCGTCGTCGCAGGGTTCAAACAGCACGAACCGCCGCGCACGGAAGGCGCACGCCCGACGCCCGAACAACTCGAAGCGGCCAACGCCGCGTTGCGCGAATTGGGCGACGTGCGCGTGAGCGGGCGACTCGCCGTGCCGCCGCGCGTGATGGGCAAGGCCGCCTTCGTGCATCTCTCGGACGGGCGTGAACGCTTGCAGATTTATGTGCGCCGCGACGACGTGCAGCGGATGAACCACGCCGGTCGCACGCTCGACGGATGGGAACTCTTCTCGCTGCTCGACCACGGCGACTTCATCGGCGTCGAAGGCTTCCTCTTCGTTACGAAGACGGGCGAACTCTCCGTCCACGTCCGCGCGTTCGAGTTTCTGTCGAAGGCACTGCTCCCGATGCCCGACAAGATGCACGGCATCAGCGACCCCGAAATTCGCCAACGCCAACGCTACGCAGACCTCATCGCGGGCAGCCTCAAAATCGAGAAGGACGAAGAGCAAACCGCCGCCGCCGCAGAAGAGCGCGAACTCACCACCCGCGAAGTCTTTGAACGCCGCTCGAAGATCATCCGCGAGATGCGCGCCTTCTTGGACGCGCGCGGCTACATCGAAGTCGAGACGCCGATGCTCACGCCCATCGCCTCCGGCGCGGCGGCGCGTCCCTTCAAAACGCACCACAACGCGCTCGACATAGACCTCTACGCGCGCATCGCGCCCGAACTCTATTTGAAGCGGCTCCTCGTCGGCGGCTTCGAGCGCGTCTACGAACTCAACCGCAACTTCCGCAACGAAGGCATCTCCACGCGCCACAACCCCGAATTCACCATGCTCGAATTCTACTGCGCCTACATGGACGTAAACGGCATGATGGACTTCTGCGAGGAATTACTTCGTCAAGTTATCAAAACGGTCACGGGTAAAACTGTTATTTGGTTTGTCGATGGTGAGATAGATTTCGGGAGCAAGTTCGCTCGGATGAGCATGAGAAAAGCGATTGAAAAGTTCTGGCAAAAGATGCCAATAAGCGCATATTTTCTGGAGACTGTAACGGAGGAATGGCTTTCAAATTCTGAAAATGTTGTTGGACTTGTTAGTTTGTGGGATTGGTGGCTTTCTAGCGGTGTTGTGTCAGAAGTTCACGAAACCAAAACTTCTGAGTTGGATAAGATAGAAGCGTTTAGCTCAAAAGTGGAATCTGAGTGGCGTTCAATCAAGGAGAAGGTAAGTTTAGGTGTGCCGCCTGAGGAAACTATAATCGCACAATACGTTCAGCGGCTATTTGAGGAAATGGCCGAGCCACATTTATCACAACCAACGTTTTTAACTGACTTTCCTAAAGCTATTTCTCCCCTCTCGAAAGCCTCGCCCCACGACCAGACAATTGCAGAGCGGTTCGAGTTGTACGTTAACGGGATGGAGTGCGCGAACGGGTTTTCGGAGTTGAATGATCCGTTGGAGCAGTATGAGCGATTCAAAGAGCAGGGGCGGGCGCGGGAGCGTGGTGATGAGGAGGCGATGCAGATGGATACGGATTATGTGCGCGCGCTCGCTTACGGGATGCCTCCGGCGGCGGGGATCGGCATCGGCATTGACCGCGTGGTGATGCTGCTGACCAACCGGCGTTCCATACGCGACGTGATTCTCTTCCCGCACATGCGTCCCGCCGCGCCGAAGTCGGAGGAGACGACGGAGCATCCGGCGTTGCCTGTCGAACAAGCGGGCGAGCAAGCGGAGTCAACTAACGAGCAAGCGGGCGAGCAAGAAGTGTGAGTTCTTCCACTGAACTTTTAACCCCTAAATTACTGAGCCTCGCTTTTTGCGCGGGCATGAAAGAGAGAAAGAAAAGATGACCCGAAAAGTTTTTGCAGTTTCCCTGATGTTGGTGTTGGCCGGTGTGCTTGCGTTCGCGCAAGAAACGAAGCAGGCGGGCAAGTCTGTGAAGTTGACCGGCTACCTGATGGACAACATGTGCGCGAGTTCGCACGGCGAAGATGAAGGCTTGGTCGAGACGGCGAAAGGCCATCCGGTGGCGTGCGCGTTGATGCCGGATTGTTCCAAGGGCGGTTTCGCGCTCGTCGTGGACAAGAAGGTTTACAAGTTGGACGAGGCGGGCAACAAGCTCGCGCTCGATGTCTTGAAGGCGACGAAGACGAAGAAAGGGTTGCAGGTCGAAGTCGAAGGCACGCTCGACGGCTCGACCCTGCGCGCGACGAAGGTGGCCGAAGCTAAAGCGGCAGAGTAGTTTCTCACTCGCTTCGACGGTTAAGCAAAAGCCTTCACCGCGGAGGCGCGGAGCACAGCCGCAGAAGGGGCGCAGAGAATTAAGTTTCTCTGCGCCCCTTCTGCGTGACCTCTCTGCGTCTGCGGTGGTGAGTCTAAATTTCTACTCAAGCGCGACCCGCTAACAAGTTAAGGCTTTGCGGCGGTCGAAGTTTGCGTCGTTGAAATCTTCTCTTTGAGTTTCGCCTGTCGCTCGGCGACCCAGGCGGGAACGGTGCCCTGTCGTGCGATGTAGGCGGCGTAGGTGTTCATAGCATCGAGCGCGCCCGCCGGGTCGTTGAGCTTCTCGCGGGTGCGGCTGAGGTCTATCAGGACTTGCGGGTTCGTGTCGCCGTAGAGTTCGGCGGCGCGTGCGAAGTGGGCGGCGGCGCGTGCGAGTTCGCCACGGTGTTCGTAGAGACGACCGAGATAATAAAAAGCGACCGGGTAACGCGCGCCGTCTCGTTCGGCGAGCGGGAGGAGCGCGGCGATGGCCTCTTCGTCGCGTTCGAGATTGATGAGGACGCCGCCGAGTTCGAGATTGGCGGGCGCGAAATACCCCGCGGGGCTACGCGCCAGCACCTCTCGGTAATGCTCCACAGACTCTTCACGGCTTCCCTGCTCGCGTCGCGCACGCGCCGTTTGCAACAACTTATAAGTGGCGCGATCAACTTCGCGCCCGCGCAAGTTTGCGTCTGACGAAACGTGACGCAGACCTGCGCCGTCGCGTGCGCCCGGCTTCGCGTTCGTGTCGGCGTCCGTATCTTCAGACACGCCTGCGGCGGCGACGAGTTCGCGGCGCGCTTCCGCGATCTCGCGCGGGATGCCTCCATCTCCGGCGCGAGCCGAGCGTGCGACGAAATTATCGAGCACGGCAAGGCCGCGATTCGTGTCGCCGTCTGCGGCGTAGGCGCGCGCGAGGGCGACGGCGGCTTCGGCGTGTGCGGGTTCGAGGCGCAGCGTGCGCGTCCATTCGCGTATGGCGAGATCGGCTTCGCCGCGCAAGAGGTGGAGGCGTCCGAGGTTGTAGCTGGCTTCCGCGTAAGCGTAATTTTCCTGCCTGAGCGCGGCGGCAAAAGTCTCCTGCGCTTCGTCCCAGTGGCCTTGCCGGATGAGGATGACGCCGAGGTTGTTGAGGGCGCGCGAGTAGTTGCCGCGACGCTGCTGGATGGCCTTGCGATAAGCGTCTTCCGCCGCGCTCGCGTCGCTGAGACGCGCCAGAGCGTTTCCGGTGTTGAAGAAGAAGGGCGGGTCATAACGGTCTTCGTGAATCATCAGACGCAAAGCGTCGAGCGCTTCCGGCTCGCGCTTGAGTTCGACGAGACGCTCGACGAGCGCGCGTTGCAAACGCGTGCGCTCCGCACCGGCCTTCGTGTCTTTGATCTCTGCGCGCAGGCGTTCGAGTTCCGCCTCCGTTCCCCTCAACTTCGACGCGGCAGCGGCGGGCGACGCAACCAGCGAAACGGCAACAGCAGGAGACGCAACAGGCGGAGCGGCGGCAGCGGGAGACGGCGCAACAAACGGCTTAACCTCAGCGGAAGGCGGCGCGACGGATGAAGCGGCGGCAGGCGCGGCGGCGCGTCGTGCGCGCGTGATCTCCGGCGCGTTTGAAGGCGCGGGTTTCTTCTCCTTCTGCGCGTCGCCCGTTTTCGCTTTCGCATCGCGCGCTTTCACTTTCGCATCCGCTGGCTTCGCCGTCTGCGTCGCCGTGGCCGGAGAAGCAACTTGAGTTTGAGGCGTCGCCGCGTTTTGCGCGAAGAAGTTGGTGGCGGTGGCGAACGCGGGAGCGGCGGCACACGCGGCGACGCCGAAACAGAGCGACGCGACGCGCGCGAGGCGACGCGCGGAGAAGTTGGCGGCGCGTGCGTGTGTGGGATTCTGAGTCGAGAGTTGTTCCGGCATCTTTAATTTCTCCGTCGGAGTTTCGGGCGAAAGGTCTGGGGTTCGGTTCGTGCGGTTCGTGCGCGTCAAGCTTCTTCGCGGCCTGCGGTCAGCGGTGTCGGTTCGAGGTCAATTCGGCGTGGCGTTCGGGTTGGCGCGGCGCGGTCTCTCTTTCGTCTGCGTCTTGCCGGGCAGCTTCAACTGCGGCGGCGGCGTGGCCTGCGCGTCGTCCGCGTAGCGTATGATCGTGCCGCCGAAGCCGACCGCCCACGCGCGCCCACGACTCGCCACCGACAGGCGTTCGAGCGGGTGGCGCGTGCCGCTCGGTTCAACTTGCCAGTGCGCGCCGCCGTCCGTCGTGTGGATGATCGTGCCTTCCGCGCCGCACGCCCAACCCGTCTGCCTGTCTAAGAATTTCACGTCCGAGAGATTGACGCCGACGTTCGACTCCTGCGCGAACCACGAGCGACCGCCGTTCGTCGTCACGAGCAGGAGGCCGCGTTCGCCGACCGCCCAGCCGCGCCGCTCGTCAACGAACGCGCCCGCGTTGAAGCGCGTCGCCGCGACGATGGGCGAACTGCCCGTGCGCCAGCCTTCGCCGTCCGAGTTGTACAAAATCGTGTTGCCCGCGCCGACGAGCCAGCCCTGTCCGGCGTTGAGAAATGCGCCGCCGAGCAGCAGATGTTTCGTCGGCACCGTCTGGCGCGACCAACTCGCGCCGCCGTCCGTCGTCGCATAGAGCGCGCCCATCTCGCCGAACGCCCAACCGCGCAAGTCGTCAACAAACGCGACGCGCGTTAAAAGCACGTCCACGTCTCTGCCCGTCACTTCCACGCGCGACCAACTCGCGCCTCCGTCCACAGTCTTCATCAAATAAGAGCGCGATTCCTCTTTCGTCTTGAGCAGGTAGATGCTACGGTCGCAGACGAGCCAGCCCGCCTCTTCGTTCATGAAATAGACATCGCGCAGCGTGTCTTCCGTCGGGCGCGGGCGCACCGTCCAACTTCGCCCGCCGTCCTCCGTCGCCAGCAGCGCGCCTTTACTGCCGACCGCCCACCCCGTCCGCTCGTCAACAAAATAGACCGCGCGCAACCAGGCCATCGTCCCCGACACCTGCGACGCCCACGCGCCAGCCGCCACGGCGTTGACTGTGAGCAGCAGACATAAGGCTGCTAATTGCGGAGTGCGGAATGCGGAATGCGGATTAGAAGAAGCAGAGCGCGCGGCGCGGAACACGAAGCGCAGAACACCGGATGCGGAACGACGAACGCGGAACGACGAACGAAGCGCGTCTGTCTTCGTTCCTCCAATCCGCATTCCGCATTCCGCACTCCGCATTTCCTAGAACCCTCCCGTGAAGATGCGGAAGAAACTGATGACCGGCAGCAGGCTCAGGACTTTCTGCACGTTCTTCATGCGGTTGCCGGGGACGATCACCTGATCGCCGGGGTTGAGAAAATAGTTATCCGGCATCCTTCCCTTTTCAATCGCGGCGACATCGATGATCGTCGGCTGCATGAAACCGTTGGCCTGCCGACGCATGACCGCCACCTTCTTCTTGTTGCCCGTCGGCAGCACGCCGCCGGAGAGCGCGAGAGCTTCGGTGAGCGAGAGGCGGCGCGTCATCGGGCGGATGCCCGGTTGACCCACGTCGCCTACGACCCAGAAGACCGCCGACTGCGCCTTGTCGAGCGAGACGGTCACTTTCGGCTCGATGACGTACTCGTCGAGTCGCTTCGTGATCTCGTCTGCGACTTGCTTCGTCGTCTTCCCGCCGACGAAGACGCCTTCGGGAATGAGCGGGTGCGAGATGACAGCGTCGGGTGGGATGGTAATGCCCGCTTTCGAGTAGCGGTCGAGGTTGAAGACCGTGATCGAGATCACGTCTTCGGGGCCGAGCCGGTAGCTCGCCATGAAGTTGTTGTAGTAGGGCACGACGGCGGCTTCCTCTTCGGAGAGCGACTCGCGCCGGTTCGCCAGCATCTCCGGGGAGATGTCTGTGCGCGGCGGCGCGCTCTGGTCGTCAGGCTCAAGCCGCTCGCCCGCCTTCGGCTTCGTCTGCGTGCCGGAAGTCGTCGTGGTGGCGGTGCGCGGTCGCGTCTTCTGCTCGGACTTTTTCTTGTCCTGCGGCTGTTCCTGCGCGGCGTGCGTGCTGGCGTGCATCGCATTACCCGCAACCAGGAGACCCGCGAGGGCTAACGTTGCCAACTTCATCGTGTGAACTT
>DASYMM010000149.1:0-4978 GCA_036009085.1 Pyrinomonadaceae bacterium
CCAGATAGTGCTGGCGCACGAAGAAGGGCGTGTTGAAGATCGGGTTCGCACCCGCCGCCGTGTCGTTGTCCGTGATGGTCAGCGTGGCCGTTCCCGGTGTGCCGACCACGGCCACGCCGTTCGTCTCGCTGAGCCTGAGCCGCACGGTCTCGTTTCCGTCTACGTGCGCGTCGTCCACGAGCGGGATGCGTATCTCTTTGCTCGTCTCGCCCGGCGTGAACGTTACCCGGTCAACCGTCGTCGCGTAGTCGCAGCGCGCGTAGGCCGCGCCCGTCACCGTGGCGCACGACACGTCCACGAATTCGTCAACGGTCTCGAATTTAACCGACACGGTGAAGTCGTTCGCCCCCGTGCGCGTGATGACGGCGGTGGCGTGCCCCGCGCCTTCCGAGAAACTGTACGTGGGCGCGCTGAACTGTATCGTCGGCGCTTCCGGTATCACTTCCGACTGCGTGACGGTGAAAATCTGCCCCGCGATGAAGGCCGTGCCGGAGCGCGGCACGCCCGTTCCGTTCGCCGGGACGGAGAGCGTGACCGTGCCGCTCCCGGTGCCGCTCGCGCCGGAGACGACGTTGATGAAACTGTTGTTCACCGCCGACCAACTGCACCCGGCCTGCGTCGTCACGTTCACCGTAAACGTTTCGCCTTCCGCCGCCGCACCACGGCTCGCGGGGCTGATCGAGTAGGTGCAGGAGTTGACGAGCCGGTTGACGGTTCCGTTTAAGTTGGCGACGTAAAGTTCCCCCGTCTCGTCTTCGCCGAACGAAGAGATGCTGAGGCTCGTGTCCTGTAGAAAAGTCTGCGCCGCGCCTTGCAGCAAAAACATCTCGCCGGTGCAGAAGTCGCCGAAGATGTACGCGCCCGTGGGCAGCGTGCCGCGCGTGCCGCGATAGACGTAGCCGCCCGTGACGGAGCAACGGCCGCCCGCGTGTTCATACTCGCCGACGGGCGGTTGATAGTTGGCCGGGTTACACTCTGCGGGGCCGAGATTCGTGCAGCGCGTGCCCTCGAAGACGCGCCAGCCGTAATTGCCGCCGCGCGTGATGATGTCGATCTCCTCGCGCACGCCTTGCCCCACGTCGCCCGCGAAAAGTTGGCCGGTCGCGCGGTCGAAAGAGAAACGGAAAGGGTTGCGCAGGCCGACCGCGTAAATCTCGTCGCGCCCCGCCGTCGCCCCGAAGAACGGGTTGTCGGACGGCGAGGAATAGAGCGCGGAGCCGTTCGGCTGATCCACGTTGATGCGGAGCATCTTGCCCAGCAGTTCGTCCAAATTCTGCGCGCGGTTCTGCGGGTCGTTGGCCGAGCCGCCGTCGCCCATCCCGATGTAGAGGAAACCGTCCGCCCCGAAGGCGATCATGCCGCCGTTATGATTCTCAAAAGGCTGCGGGATGACCAGCAGGACGGTCTCGCTGTTCTCGACCACGTTCGGGTTCGTCGCCGACACGCGATATTCGGCGATGACGGTCGCGCCGTCGGGCTTTCTCGTGTAGTTCACGAACAGTCTGCGGTTGGCCTGGAAGGACGGGTGGAAGGCGAGGCCGAGCAGACCCCGCTCGCCGCCCGCGAGCACGCGCGACGTAATGTCTAGAAAGACCGTCGGCGTCGAAGCGTTCGGTTGGAGCACCTGTATGCGCCCCGGCTGTTCGACGACGAACAGGCGGTTGCTGCCGTCGCGCGCGTTGGTCACGAGCACGGGGCTGGAGAGATTTGAAAGCACCGGTTGAAGAACGACAGGCGGCACGCCCTGCGCCGCCACGCGGGCGGACATAAAGGCGAGGACAAGAAAAAGCGTCGCGAAGAACAGGCGCATTGACTTCATTTGCGTACAACCTCTTGTTTGATTTCTGACGTGTGAAAATTTGTTCGGTCGTCGCAGACGGGGGAGCGTCGGCAACTCAAAAGGGGGGTTGGCTCGATTCTACCGCATTTAACGCCGCAAAGCGCATCGCGGGAGCAACTTTTTGTCTCAATCTCATAACGCTTGAAACGAAATTTTGGATGGTTTCAGTGGTCAGATAAATTTGTAACCCTTTGCTTTCAAGCGGTGTCTTACATAACAGGGCAACTCTCCTACTAGACGCGATGTATGCGTTACGGTCGCGCCCGTTTATTTCGAGAAAGGGAGAAGATCATGAAGAAATTACTGGCATTGACATTGTCACTTGCTTCCATCGGTTTCGTCGCCTCGTCCGCCGAGGCCAAAACGTCCGGGTCGTCAAACTCTGCGACGGCCATCAACGCGGCTGCGCCTGCAACCGTTCAGTGGCGGCGCAATGATCGCCGCAATAACCGTCGTGTCCGCACCGTGACGCAGTCGCGCCTCGTGCGAGTCGGACGACGCACTTTCCGTGAGACTTATCAGATCACGTACCTGCCGAACGGCAGAACTCAAACGAGACTGATCAGCCGCGTCCGAGTCCGTTAATCAGACGGCAAAATTAAAGAGCCGGTACTTCCACAGTAATTAACTCGGAAGTACCGGCTCTTGATTTGCCAACGTCGCCGGATGATTTACGGGACGCTCATTCGTTTGCGCTACTGCCTCTGCCGCGTCGTCCACGCCCGCGCATCTCGTTTCTCATCGCCTGAAACTGTTGCCATTGTTCGGGCGTGAGCGCCTTTTGCAAATGTTCGTCGGCCTCGCGGCGAATCTCTCGCACGCGCGGCTCAGACTCTTTGCGCAACGACTGTAACTGTTCGCGCGTGTCGCCCAGTATCTTTTGCACCTCAGATTTCTGTGCGTCGCCCAGTTTCAGACGCTCGGACATCTGCTCGAAGCGATCCTGCCTGCTCTCCTGCGCGCTGCCCCTCGACCATGCGCGATAGACGTTCAGGGCGAGCGCGCCCGCCGCGAAGCCGAGCACGAAGATGAGCGCGGCTGCGGCGCGAACCTGCCACCTGTTTCGATTGTTCATGTCCATAATTATTTCACCCGTCATTCATCCGACTCGTAGAGAGTAGAGAGCACTTGCCCGTATGACATTTGATCTCCGGCTGCGGCGGCGGTCGCATCGCTCTGGTCAAAGAGCACTTCTTCCGCCGAATAGGAGTCGTAAGCAGAGACCGCTTCCCTTGCGCCTGACGTTTGCGCCGTGCCGGGGGCAAAGACGGTTAACACGACGAGCGCAGCGACCGTCGCCGCCATCGAGGAGACGAGCGCGCCCGTCGCGTTCCACAGACGCCTGAACGCGGAAGTCTCACCCCCGACTTGCCGCTCCCGCAAAGCGGCCAGCACGCGCGTCTGGAAGAAAGGCGACGGCTCGATTGTTTCGGCGACGCGCTCTCTGAGCAAAAGCTGAGAGATTTGCGCCGCTTCAAAAGCGTGGCGGCACTCCCGGCAATGCTCCGTGTGCGCGTGAACGCGCGCCAATTCGCCGTCGCTTAAACCGGACGGAGGCGCATGCTCGATAATGTTAAAGATGTGTTCGTCTCTCATCGCTCACCTCGCGGTTTCCAAATTCTCGTCCGACTTCTTTCTTTGATATGACAGCAGTTTTTCCACGGCCTTACGCATCTTGCGGCGGGCGCGAAACGCCTGCACCTTAACCTTCGAGACAGACCAGCCGGTCATCTCCGCTACCTCTTTGACGGGCGTATCTTCGCCGTCAACCAGCGTCAAAACCAACCTGTCTTCGGGCGACATCGTCTCTAAAACGCGCCCGGCCAGATCAGCCGCGACGAGGCTCCTCTCGCTCGCACGATGACGCTCGGCAGACGCGCCGGCCAGTTTGCCGTCCAACCAGTCGCCCTCGTCTTCCGACAGGTCGGCGGACGTCAACTCCGGCCTGCGCTTTGCGCTGCGGAGCAGGTTGAGACAGGTGTTGGTCGTGATGCGCGTCAGCCAGCCCTCCATCGAGCCGCGCCCCTCAAAGCTATCGAGTTGGGTGAAAGCCTTGAGGAAGACTTCCTGCGCCGCTTCTTCGACCAACTCTCGCCGGCGAAAGTAGCGGCTGGCGAACCGGAAGACACGCGGGCTGTAACGCCGCATGATCTCCGCGAAGGCGGCTTCGTCGCCCGCACGCGCCAGACGCGCCAGTTCCAAGTCTCCGGTCTGTTCGTAATCGTTCGCCAGAAGCGCACCTGTGCAAAGTTGACGGACAGGGACTTGATCGCGCTGCCCTGTCCGCCGTTTCCACTCGACTCGTCACTGTCAAAGCGTGACCGCCGGACGTTGCCACATCAAACGACACTCTTAGCGGCGATAGTAACGCCCGTCATTGCCGCGATAGTAGCCTTCGTTCGTGTCTTTGTCGCGCAGCACGTAGGTGTAGATGGCAGAACCGCCCGCACCGATGAGCGCGCCGATGATTGCGCCCTTCTTGCCGCCCGTCGCCGCGCCGATCACTGCGCCGACGCCCGTGCCCGCTGCGACGGTCAATTTATCACGGTGCTCTTCGATAAATGAGCCATCCGCGTTGCGCCGTTCATAGTTGGCGCGTCGTGCGTTGTCAGCGCGGCGAGTCTGCGTCGGGTAACGCGCGTTGCGGTTATTGCGAGACGTTTGCGCCCACGCGGGCATTGAAGCCGCCGCGAGCAGGACTAAACACATGATTCCGACAAATATCTTTTTCATTCCTTCACCTCTTCCTCTTTTGTTGTAGGAGAGTCAACCTTTTTCCCGCGAAGGCTCTTCAACGTCCTTCTGACAGGTAAGACACCGTGCTTCTGCGAACGGTTACAACGCTCAATTCTCGAACCCCAGACGGGTGTAACGGAATTGGCGTCGCCGGTGTCTATCAGAGTGTGGGCGGGTAATAAGGGCGGAATCTTTGAGAAATCGGGCATTAACAGACGGGCGGCGAATGCGCCTCGATAGGAAGATAATTATGAAGTGGATCAAATCAAATCTGAGCGGCAAGAAACGTCTCGTCGTCGCGTTTGGTGTCGTCGTGCTCGTTGCGGTGGCGGGATTTGTGCTGTGGGGCGACGGGGCGAGCGCAGCCGAATACATGACGGCGAAAGTGGAGCGGGGCAACCT
>DASYMM010000150.1:0-3535 GCA_036009085.1 Pyrinomonadaceae bacterium
GATTCCGCCGCTCGACGGCAGCAAGATTCTTGAGAGCCTCTTGCCCGATAGTTTCGGTTCGGCGATGGAATCCATCGAACAGTACGGTTTTATTCTCCTGTTCATCGCGCTCTTCACGGGCGCGTTTCGCCCGGTGTTCAACGTCGTCACTCTTCTGGCGTGGAAAATTCTTTTCCTCGGAGTCGGGTAAGCCAGCATGAAACGAATTTTCAGCGGCGCACAGCCGACCGGCAACATACACATCGGCAACTACCTCGGCGCGCTGCGCAACTGGGTCGAACTCCAACACGAGTACGAAAGCCTCTTCTGCATCGTCAACCTGCACGCGATCACGATGCCGCAAGACCCCAAATCGCTCGCGCAGAAAACGCGCGACCTCGCACGCATCTATCTCGCCACCGGAATTGACCCGAAAGTCTCCGTCATCTTCATTCAATCCGATGTGCCGGAGCATGCGGAGCTAGCGTGGATTCTCAACTGCGGCACGCGCATCAGCGAACTCGAACGCATGACGCAGTTTAAAGAAAAGGCTGGCAAGCAGCGCGAGTCGGTCGGCGCAGGAATCCTGAATTACCCCGTGCTCATGGCCGCAGATATTTTGCTCTACCAGACAGACCTCGTGCCCGTCGGCCACGATCAAAAGCAGCACCTCGAACTGACGCGCGACCTCGCCATCCGCTTCAACCGCGACTTCGGCCAGACGTTTCGCGTGCCCGACCCGTTCATCCCGAAGGTCGGCGCGAAAATCATGTCCCTGAGCGACGCGACGAAGAAGATGTCGAAGTCGGACGAGAACATACACGGCAGCATCACGCTCTTAGACGATGCGGACACCGTACGGCGCAAGTTCAAACGCGCCGTGACGGATTCCGGCACGGAGATCACCTTTGACGAATCGCGCCCCGCGATCACGAACCTGTTGACGATCTATCAACTCCTGACCGGCCGACAGCCCGCCGAGGTCGAAGCTAATTTCGCGGGCAAAGGTTACGCCGCGTTGAAGTCGGAACTGGCCGACGTGACGATAGAATTTTTGCGCCCGCTACAAGAGCGCATCCACGGCTACAGCGATGCGGAACTTGATCGCCTGCTCGACGAAGGCCGCGAGCGCGCGCAAAGCATTGCACGCCCCACGCTCGAAGAGGTGAAGGCGCGGCTCGGGATCGTCGGCGCGCACGGGCGAGGTGCTTGAGATGGCGGAGATGAACGAGTTGAAAGATCAAACAGCCGGAGCGAACGAGAACGCAGCCTCGAACTCGTCGCGCGCGATTGCGGCAGACGCGCCTGAAGATAGCAACGGCGGCTCGCGCGGCGGCATCGTGCAAGGAGACAGGAACGCCGTCGCCGACGACGCGGAAGTTGTGAGCGAGTCGGCGGCGAGTAGTTCGACGGCGACTGATGCCTCCGAGAGCGCGCCGTCTCTGAACGTCGCGGGCGCGCGGCCTGAGATCGTGTCGGAAGGCGGCGAGGGCGGCGAAGAGTTGAAGTTGTACCTCGGCGAGTTTGCGGGGCCGCTCGATCTGTTGCTCTATCTGATCCGGCAGGAGCAGGTGGACATCTACGACATCCCCATCGCGCGCATCACGGACGAATACCTGCGCTACCTGCGTCTGATGCAGGACATGGACATCGCCGTGGCGAGCGAGTTTCTCGTGATGGCGGCGCAACTCATCGAGATCAAGTCGAAGATGCTCCTGCCGCCCGATCCTGTGGCCGATGCGGCGCAGGCGGAAGCGGAAGACCCGCGCAGCGAACTCATCAAGCAACTGCTCGAACATCAAAAGTTCAAGGCCGCCGCGCAGATGCTCTGGTCGCGTTCGACGGTCGAGCAGGCGGTTTATGTTCGTGCGCCGATTGAGACGGACAAGGCGAACCCGGAAGTGTCTGCGGGCGTCTTCGACCTGCTCAAAGTTTTTCAGGAAATCCTCGCGCGCAAGAAGCAGGAAGTCCTGATGGAGATCGAGCGCGACGAGGTCACGATGGCCGAAATGCTCGAACGCCTCCGCAACATGATCCTCTCGGCGGGCGAACTCAATCTGCGTCTCTTCTTCGAGCGCGCACAGACGCGGCGCGAACTCGTCCTCGCCTTCCTCTCGGTGCTCGAAATCGTTCGCGCTTCCGAGGTCGTGCTCGTTCAGAAAACAACTTTCGGCGACATCGTCGCCCGCGTAAACAGCTAACGAAGATTGGAAGCGATGAGTAGAGAAGAAGATCAACTCGAACAAGAGCGGGACGACGAACAGACTTTCGCCGACGCCGAACCCCGCAGCGATGCCGCAGGCGAGACGGGCGACCCGTCGAGTCTTGACTCGCAGGACGATGCCGCAAGCCTTGAGTTGTCAGACGACGCGGAGGACTTTGCCAGAGCGGAAGACGACGATGACGACAACGACGACGATGACGAAGAAGACGTAGTCATCCACGATGCAGACGCCGAAGATGCTGCGGAAAAGCTGGCCGAGATGCGACGCGAGATGTCGAAGATGAGCGACGGCGGCGGCGACTCTTACGGCGACAGCGAGATCGCGCCCGGCGGTTCGCGCAGCATGTCCGAGTTGATTTCGATCATCGAATCGCTCATCTTCGTTTCGGAGGAGCCGCTGCCGACGAAGACGCTCGCGGAAGTGCTCAAGGAGGATCGCGGTTGGGTGCAGGTGGCGGTCGAAGAACTGGCGAAGGAGTTTAACGAGCGTAACGGCGGCTTGATGCTGCGCGAGGTGGCGGGCGGCTGGCAATTCGCCACGCGCCCCGAAAATCACGAACACGTCCGCGCCTTCCTCAAGTCGCGCCCGTCGGCCAAACTCTCGCTCGCCGCGCTCGAAACGCTCGCCGTCATCGCCTACAAGCAACCGATCACCGTGCCAGAAATTCTGGAGATACGCGGCGTGCAATCCTCTTCGGCCATCAAGACGCTTCTAGATAAACGTCTCATCGTTTCCAAAGGACGCAAGGAGACGGTCGGGCGTCCGATGATGTACGGCACGTCGAAAGAGTTCCTCCTCCAATTCGGCCTCAGGGATTTATCCGAACTCCCGAACGTCGAAGACTTCGAGGACTTGGCGACGGGCGGCGCGTGAAAATTGTAAGCAATGCGCGGTAGTAGTTGAGTCGGATGATGAAACCGGGCGCGTTATGAGCACAGCAGTTCCTACGATCTTCATCAGTCACATCTCTGAAGAGGGTGAGTTGGCCGGACTCCTCAATCAGCATCTCACCAACGATTTTGGAGACAGTGTGAGCGTTTTCGTGTCGTCGGATTTGGAGAGCATCACGGCTGGCGAGGATTGGTTGAAGAGCATTGACAATGCATTGAATGTCGCCAGCGTCGAGCTTATTTTGTGCAGCCGCCTGTCCATCACACGGCCTTGGGTAAACTTTGAGGTCGGAGCCGCTTGGCTGAAGAAAATTCCCATCGTGCCCATTTGCCACTCTGGCATGCAAACGTGCGATCTGCCCGTTCCATACAGCATCCTGAACGGGGTCGAAGCCTGTCAGGAGCGCGAACTGCGTAAACTCTACAGCGGCATTGCCAGGA
>DASYMM010000151.1:0-3194 GCA_036009085.1 Pyrinomonadaceae bacterium
CTAGCCCCGAACGAACGTTTGAGGAACGAAAAATTAGCCGCCACGGGCGCACAACTTCGAGTTTTTTCGTCCACGCGGACGACGCGGTGAGCAGCGCAGCGTTTGGTCAACGATAGCTGTCGGCGCATAACTTTCTCCCGACGCGGCTTGGTACCGGGACTTTTACGTTTTAGACTTGAGCCATCAACGCTCGAACAGCACGCTTTGAATTTTCGACTGTAACTGTCGCGAAAGAATCTATGCCCGTCACATTTAACGATCTCGTCGCCTTGATGGCGCGTCTGCGCTCACCCGAAGGCTGCCCCTGGGACCGCGAGCAAACCTACGCCACGCTCGCCCCGATGCTGTTGGAGGAAGCCTACGAGGCTTTCGAGGCGGTGGAAGACGCGCGCGAGGGTCGCCCGCAGGAGTTGCGCGGCGAACTCGGCGACCTCCTGTTTCAGATCGTCTTCTACGCACAGGTCGCTGCTGAGCGCGGCGAGTTTACGATTGAAGACGTGGTGGAAGCGATTCACACGAAGATGGTGCGCCGCCACCCGCACGTTTTCGGCGACGCGAGCGCGGAGGATTCCGCGGAGGTCTTGCGCAACTGGGAAGCGATCAAGGCCGAAGAGAAACGCGCCGCCGGAAAGGACGATGCCACCAAAGACTCATCGCTTCTGGACGGCGTCTCCACGAAAGCGCCCGCCCTCATGGAAGCGCACCAACTGACGACGAAAGCCGCGCGCGTCGGTTTCGACTGGCAGAGCGTCGAACAGATTTTCGACAAGCTGCACGAAGAAGTTGACGAACTCAAAGCCGCCATCGAAGAGAGCAACGCGCACAATAACGCGAACGACAACGGCGAAGACGCCGACGCGACAGGCGAGGCCATGCACGAGCGCGTGCGCGAAGAGTTGGGCGATCTGCTCTTCGTCGTAACCAACATCGCGCGCCACCTGAAAGTCGAACCCGAAGCCGCTTTGAAGTTGACCAACCGCAAATTCCGACGCCGCTTCCGCCACATCGAACGCGGCCTCGAAGCGCAGGGGCGCACGCTCGACGCCGCCACGCTCGACGAAATGGAAGCCCTCTGGCTGGAAGCAAAAACCACAGATAGTAAGTGAGCAGGAGAAGACAGTAAAACCGAATTAGAGATAGATCAGTTGATTCTGCATTTCGTCTGAGGTGATGCGGTTGAGTATGGGTAATAGACGTTGGGTAAGTTCAGCCGGCGGGCGGCGTACAGCAATGATAATCCCGTAGTGAAGTTCTCCGGCGGCGAAATATTGCCTCGCCAGATGTTCAAAGTCGGAACGATTGTGCGTGAGGAGAGCCTTCCGCTGGCTGACAGCAAAACTTAATTGCCGTGCATCACTGCGACCTCGATTGCCCGCCTCTAAAGTTGTCGTCGCACTAAAGCCGCGCGCGCGAAGCAGGTCTGCGACCAGCACGCTCACGTCTTCATCGAGGTAAAGTTCGCAAAAAAGACGGCTTAAGAATTCTTCGACGTTGATGAGAGCAACTGCTCCGGGATTCGGTTGCGCTCAATGTGGGCATTGATTTCATCCGTGTGGTCGCTGTAGTAACTTAAGGCGTCGAAGACCTGTGCGAGCGTGAGGTGCGGCAAATGTTCAATAATTACTTCGGGGGCGAGCGGTTGTCGCCACAGTTCGACAATAGCCCGAACCGGCGTTCGCGTGCCTTTGATGATCGGCTCGCCGCCTAAAATCTCCTCGTCGGTAACAATGTAGAGATGTTCCGTCGCTGTCGCCATAGTCGAAACATTACTTGATGAATAAGCATGAAGTCAAAATACGACAGGGCAAAAGCGGCTCTGGCTGGAAGCGAAAAGTAGTGACAAGTGAAGTTTGAATGAATAAAATATCGGGGCGCGGGCGCGCGCGAGTTGTCGGCAGTAAATCTTAATTCGCTGAGAGGCAATCGGAGGTTTGCGGTATGGCGTTGGTGCAATTCGTGAGCAATTATGAAGACCTGTCAACCGACAGGGGTTATCAATTCAAGTTTCATTGCGACAAGTGCGGCAACGGTTATATGTCGCGGTTTCAAGCGTCGGCCATCGGCACGGCGGGGTCTCTGTTGCGCGCGGCGGGCGACCTGTTCGGCGGCTGGGCGAGCACAGCCGGAAACTCCGCTTACGACATACAGCGTTCGGTCGGCGGCAAGGCGCACGACGATGCTCTAGCCCGCGCGGTCGAAGAGGGCAAGGAGCATTTTCATCAATGCTCGCGCTGCGGCAAGTGGGTCTGCCCGGAAGTTTGCTGGAACGCGAACGCAGGGCAGTGCGAAGGTTGCGCGCCGGATTATCAGGAAGAACTCGCCTCTTCGCACGCCAACGCCAAGGCCGACGCCGCGCGCCAGCAACTCCATGAGAAAGCGTTGCAGACCGACTACGCTTCAAAAATTGACATGGGCGCGGACGCTTATGTGAAAGCTCCCGCGCAGACGCCGGAAAACTCTAACGCCGCCGCGCAAGCCGTCACTTGCGTCTCGTGCGGCGTGGATGTCGGCAAGGCCAAGTTCTGTCCAGAATGCGGCACGCCCACCAAGCCGCCGCGCCTGACCTGCCAAGGTTGCGGGCATCAACCGGAAACCACGACGAAGTTCTGCCCCGAATGCGGCGCGAAGATGCCGCTCATCGGATAAGCAGATTCGGCGGCAGTTGCTCAGCAAACAAAAGCGGAAGGCCGGTTCAGTTGAACTGAACCGGCCTTCCGCTTTTTAGAACCGCGACAAATCGGAGCGAACTTCGTTAGCCGTACCCCTTAGTCGTTCAAACGAATGCTGCGCAGTATTTGATTGAACGCGTTCTGGTAGTTGCGCTGGTCGTACTGCGGCGTGACGTAATTCATATAGAAGATGCTGCCGTCGCGCAGCATGGTTGTGACGACGGTGACGATCTCGGTCTGCCCTGTGACGGGCGAACGGCCTGAGAGCGTGGTTGCCAAGCCCACACGACCGGAGACAGTGGTGCGCGTCGAACCGCTCTGCGCGCGCAGGTACGGATTGCCCTGCAAGACCTCGTTGAGATATTGATTCGTCGCCGTCTGCAAATTTCTGCTCTGCGATTGATCAATGCCGAGGATGACGCCGTGCGTCACGCCGCCGTTTTGATCCGCCGCGCCTTCCGGGGCGAGCGTCACCTGATTTTGACCGGCATAGTCGCGCCAGTTGTCCGGCACGCTCAGGCTGAA
>DASYMM010000152.1:0-4702 GCA_036009085.1 Pyrinomonadaceae bacterium
CGCCCGCCGCGCTCCAAGCCTTCACGCCGAACTTGAACTGGTCAACCTATCTCAAAGAGATCGGTCTTGCGCGCACGACGGACATCAACGTCGGCCAACCGAAATTTTTCCAGCGCGCCAACGAACTTCTCGCCTCTGCCCCGCTCGCCGATTGGAAAACTTACCTGCGCTGGCGCGTCGTTGACGATTCCGCCTCTGCTTTGCCGCGCGCCTTTGTTGACGAAGACTTCAACTTCTATCAAAAGACCCTGCGCGGCACGACCGAACAACTGCCGCGTTGGAAGCGTTGCGTCGCAGCGACAGACGCGGCGATGGGCGAAGCTCTCGGCGAGGTCTATGTGAAGCGCGCCTTCCCGCCCGCCGCGAAAGCGCGCGCGCTGGAAATGGTCTCCAACTTGATCGCCGCACTGCGTAGCGATCTCTCGACCTTGAGTTGGATGACCGACGCCACGCGCAAGCAGGCCGACGCCAAACTCAACACCTTCATACAGAAGATCGGTTACCCCGACAAGTGGCGCGACTATTCCGCGCTCGAAGTCGGACGCGGCTCCTACGTCGTCAATCGAATGAACGCCAACGTCTTCGAGAACCGGCGCGATCTACGAAAGGTCGGCGCGCCCGTGGACAAGGCCGAGTGGTTGATGACCGTGCCGCAGGTCAACGCTTACTACAACGCGGCGACGAACGAGATCGCGTTTCCCGCTGGCATCCTGCAACCGCCCTTCTTCGATCCGAGCTTTGACGATGCCGTTAACTACGGCGCGATGGGTTCGGTCATCGGTCACGAGATGACGCACGGCTTCGACGATCAAGGCCGACGCTACGACGCGCAGGGCAACCTCAAAGATTGGTGGACGGAAGAGGACGCGAAGAACTTCAAGGAGCGCGCCGGGTGCGTCATCGAACAGTTCAACAAGTTCGAGGTTGAGAAGGGCTTGTTTCACAACGGCCAACTCGTCGCCGGTGAGTCCATCGCAGACCTCGGCGGATTGGTCATCGCCTACGCCGCGTTTCAAAAGTCGCTCGAAGGCAAACCGCGCCCCGCGAATGTTGACGGACTCACGCCCGAGCAGCGTTTCTTCGTCGGCTACGCTTATTCGTGGGCGACCAACCTGCGCCCCGAATTCGCGCGCCTGATCGCGCAGACCGACCCGCACCCGCTGCCCAAGTTTCGCGTCAACGGCCCGCTCGCCAACTTCCCCGCCTTCGCACAGGCTTTCCAGTGCAAAGCGGGCGACGCGATGCTGCGCGAAGGCACGGAGCGTTGCCAGATTTGGTGAGCCGGATTTGGTAAGATGGCGCGGCGCGTCGGCAGATCATTCGGCAGATTATTCGTAGGAGACGATTCGACATGTCAGTTGTCACGGTCGCATCCGGCACGAACCTCCAAAACGAAGTGCGCTTCGGCGAGGGGCAAACGTTCATCACGGACGAACCCGTGAGCATCGGCGGCGACGGCGCGGGAGCAGACCCTTACACGCTCCTGCTCGCCGCGCTCGGCAGTTGCATCTCGATGACGCTCACGCTCTACGCGCGGCGCAAAGGTTGGCCGCTCGAAGGCGTCGAGGTGCGACTCAGCCAGCAACGCGTCCACGCGCGCGACTGCGCCGAATGCGAGACGACGACCGACGGCTTTGTTCATCGCATCGAACGCTCCGTGCGAATCGAAGGCGCGTCTCTCACGGAAGAACAGCGCACGCGCTTGCAGGAGATCGCGCACAAATGCCCCGTCCATAAAACGCTCACTTCCGAGATCGTGATCGCGGATTTGGAAGAATGAAGGGACACGCGCAAAAAAGGCTCAGGCCACAATCGAACCGGACAAAGCGAAAGAGGCTTTCAACTGCTAACAGTTGAAAGCCTCTTTTCTGATCGGGATGCCGAGATTCGAACTCGGGGCCTCACCCACCCCAAGGGTGCGCGCTACCAGGCTGCGCCACATCCCGTCTGTGTTGTTTAGTATCTCTGGAAAATAATTTTTGTCAAATCGCGCGGAGCGGATCAGCGTCAAAGCGGGAGAAACTACTTCGGGCGGCGCGGGTCTGTCTTGCGTTCGGAGGCGTCGAGCAGGGAGAGGAGTTCGCGCATCTGTTCGCCGAGGCGACGCAGGGCGGCGCGGCGTTCGTCCGTGAGCGGCGTCTGCGGTTCGACGGGTAAAACTTCCTCGTCGCTCGCGTAAGAAGGCGCGGCGACGACGGCGGACGGAGGCGGCGCGCTCGCCGTCGGCTGTTGAAGCTGCACGGCGTCGCGTATGTTCGACTCTTTCGGCGTTTCCTCTGTCGCCGCGACGCTCGAAGCGTTCATGTCCGGCGTGACGACTTTGAGTTTACTCGCGCCGCGAATTTCGCTGACCAACTTTTTCTTCGCGCCCGCGATGGTGTACTGGTCTTCGTAGAGCAGTTCCTTGATGCGTAAGACCATCTCCACGTCGCGTTTGCGATAGGTGCGCTGCCCGGCGCGGTTCTTCTGCGGCGCGAGCATCGGAAACTCCGATTCCCAGTAGCGCAGCACGTGCGCCTGTACGCCTGTGATGTCGCACACTTCGCCGATCTTGAAAAAGAGCTTTTCGGGAATGTAGACGGCGGCGCGATTCATGGTTTTAGGAGAGCCTTTGCGGCTTGGAAGCATCTCTCGAACTTCCCGCCGGAAACTTTGAGTTTGAACTGTTTGACGGCGCATCGCCGGACGAGAGCGACACGAAGCTTGCGCCATGTTACTCATGCGGCGGGGGCGTGTCAATGATTTTCCACAGATTTTAAAAGAATTTAAGATGAAGCGCGAGTATGGCTTGCGGGCGGCGGCTTCAAGGCTTTTCTGAATGACCGGGCGCGCCGTTTAGTTGAGACTTCACTTTACCCTTGAGCGGAAGCGACATGATTGTCGAGCGGAGGCGACATGACTGACGGGCGGGGGCGTCAACGTTGAGCGGACGCGTCGCCCGGTCGCAGCCGGATCAAGCGGCTCACGGGGTCGAAACTGATCTCGAAAGGGCGCAGGGCGTCGCGTCCGAGGAGGACGGGCGCGCCGTTCGCGGCACCTGTGAGCAGGTCTGTCGGGATGCGGCGCAGCACGAGCGAGCCGATCTGTATGGTGAGGGGTTCGACGCGACGCGCCTCGACGCGCCCGCGCCCGAGGTCTGTCACGCCCGCGCGCTCGCGTCCGCCGCGTGCCGACGCGATGCCGAAAGAGCGCGCGGCCTGTTCGCTCAAGGCGAGTCCGAAGCCGGAACCTGTGTCGAGGAGCGCGCGGCGTCCCGTGTCGAGCGCGACGAAGGGGCGGCGGCTCGTGCCGTCAAAAAGCCATTGGACGATTGCGCCGCCGGGCGGTTCGGCGAGTCCGCGCAAAGGGTTCGTGCGCGGGTCAAACGCGCTGATCGTGTCGTTTGGCAGGTCAATCGTGTAGCCGAGCGGCCAGTAGCTTTCGGTGGGGTCGAGCACGCCGTCGAGGTCTGGCGGCAGGGCGTCGGTCACGATGGTGAGACCTCTGCCGGGGAGCGAATTTTCCCTCGCGCCGATGGCGAGCGCGCCGAGCGAGGCTTCTCGCCCTTCCGCCCCCTGCACGCCGCTCAAACCGCTGAGATTTACCGCGTGCGCGCCCGCAAGCGCAACTCTCGATTCGGCGGCCACGCGCTTCGAGATGATCGTCGCGCCCGCGCCCGTGTCTATGGCGAAACTGTAGGGGCCGGAATTGTTGATCCAGACTTTGACCAGCAGGCCGCGTCCTTCGACTTCGCGGAAGCGCGCGGCGGCGGGCAGACGTATCGGCTCGTTGTCTCCCCGCCTTTGCGCGGGCGCACTGGCGGCATGTCTGTTTTGCGCGAAAGAACTGGAAGTTTTTGAAGTTGAGGCGTTTACGGCGCGGGCGTCCGTCGTACTTCCCGCGCGCCAGTGGTCAAAAGAATGGGCAGTTCCCACGGAGGAAACTGCCCATAAGGTTACTGCCAGAGCGATCAGGAAAGCTGAAGTTGCGCGTCGCGCTGTCTGCTTCGAGCCACTGTCCATCTCACACCGTCCAGACAATTAGCGGCGATTGCGATTGCGGATTTTGTACGTGTACAAGGCCGAGCCTGCACCGCCGCCGAGTGCGCCGATAGCCGCGCCCTTCTTGCCGCCGATGAGGCCGCCGATCAACGCGCCGCCGCCCGCGCCCATCGCCACCGTCAACTTATCGCGGTGCTTCGACCAGAACGAACGCTTCTTGGGCGAATAATCGTAATAAGCCTGACGCGACGCACGCGTGTTGCGCACGACTCGCGTGCTGCGCACCGGAGCGTTGCGATAGACGACGCGGTCGCTCGCGGTCGCATTTGAAAGGTTGTTGGCGCGCACATTGTTGTTATCACGCGCCGCCGCGAAGCCTTCGGTGAAACCCGCGCGATAGCATTCGTCGTCGCTGTTTGTGTTCGCGACGTTGAGCGTCGCGGGCGTCTCATTATTGGTCGCCGGTAGCGTCTCGTTATAACGCAGCGTCGCCGCGCGCGAGTTCGCGTCGGTCGAGGCGGGCAGCAAGTTCGAGGCGGTCGTCGCCGCGTTGAGATCGTTCGTCTTCGGGCGCATCACTAACGCGCCGACCGTGCCGCCAAGCAGCGCGGCTACGAGTGCGACAGGTAAAATCTTATTTTGTAAGTTCATGGTTTCAGCTTCTCCTTCAATTCGCCAGTTAGTTCAAAAAGTAACTCGCACGGTATTTGAGCAAGTCACGT
>DASYMM010000153.1:0-4089 GCA_036009085.1 Pyrinomonadaceae bacterium
GATCGAATACGAGAATCGCCCGGCGGCGAGGAGAGGGGTTAAATGAATATCATCAAAGGCGAGATCATCTTACCGGAGAACGCCCCGGAGATGCGCGCCAAGAAAGTCTTTGTCGAGGTACGCGATGTTTCGATGGCCGACGCGCTCTCCACGGTCGTCGCGGAACAGCGACTCGAAAACGTCAACTTGAAACCCGGCGGGCGCATCAAGTTCAAGGCGACCGTGCCGGAGGTGGAAGCCAACCGCTCGCTCGCCCTTCGCGTCCACATCAGCCTCGACGGCAGCGGCCAGGTCAAATCCGGCGATCTGCTGAACACCACGCACATCCCCGTCCCCGCCACGGGCGCATCCGGCACACTCGAAGTCCCGGTCGCCGTCATCTAACGCGCCGCCGATTGGACGGAATGTAAAAACCTTCACCGCAGCGGCGCAGAGTTTACGCAGAGGGGGCGCAGAGAAGAACAATGTCTTTCTCTGCGCCCCCTCTGCCACTTCTCTGCGCCGCTGCGGTGAGTCTTAGGTTCTTATTTCCTGTTTCTAAACTGCTCATACAACTCCGTGTGGCGGCTGTTGAGCGGAACTTGGCGACCGTTGATGAAGAGGTGTCGGATGTGCGTGCGCGCTTCGAGGAGGTCGCCGTCGGTGACGACGAGGTTGGCGATCTTGCCCGTCTCGATTGACCCCAGGCGATCCCCGACGCCCATGATCTGAGCCGGGTAAAGCGTGACGGATTTGAGAGCCTCGGCGCGTGAGAGGCCGAAGGCTGCGGCCATCCCGGCGCGATAGGGAAGGTCGCGCACCTCCGCGCCTTCGTCGCCCGTCGAGAGCGCGAAGCGCACGCCCGCCTGTTGGAGTTTGGCGGGGCTTTCGTACATCACGTCGTAAAAGTCGTCTTCGCGGCTCGGCAGGTTGAAGACGCCGTTTAAGATGACCGGGACGTTCTTCTCTTTGAGAAACGCGGCCATCTTCCAAGCGTCCGTGCCGCCGAGGATGATCGGCTTGAGTTTCATCTCTTCGCAGAAGCGCACGATGGCGCGCATCTCCGCTTCGCGCTCGGCGCGAAACACGACGGGGCGTTCGCCGCGCACGAACGGCACGAGCGACGCGAGCAAGACATCCGCATCGGGGCGCGGCAGAGTGCGGTCGCGTTCCGCCGCGTCCATCGCGCGCCCGTAGGCTTCCGCGTCGCGCAGCATCTTGCGTAGTTGTTCGACCTGACGGTCGCGCGCCGCGGCGGCCTCCGTCGGGTTAGTCTGCGGCTGTGCGAAGAAGCCTCCGAAGCCGCCACCGCCGCCCGCGCGCGGGTAGTTGACGACGAGCGCGGCGGACGGCAGGACGGCCATCTCCTGCGGGCTTGAACCGAGCAGATTGATGAACGCGGCCTGCCCCGAAATGATCCCGCCCGACGGCGAACTCAAGACGCTCGTGACGCCGTTGACCCGCGTGACGGCGACGTGCGCGCTGTGCGGGTTGATGCCGTAGAAGGCTTGCGCGTTCGGGTTCATGTCGCCGACTTCGGCCACGTCAACGGTCGGGTTCGCGCCCTGCGGAATCTCTATGAGTCCCATCGCCGTGCCGAGATCGATCATGCCGGGATAGACGGTGAGGCCGCGCGCGTCAATCTCCTGCGCGCCCGCAGGCACCGCGACGTTTGCGCCGACGGCTGCGATCTTGCCGTCGCTGATCACGACCGTTCCGCTCTCGATGTCCGCGCCGGAGACGGTGACGATGCGCGCGTTGCGAATCGCGTAAGTGCCCGGCGTGCCGGACATGAACGCCGGCCCCATCGTGCTCGACGCTTGCTGCGCCCACGCCGCGACGGGCGAGAGCAGCAAGGCTGCGAGCGCGACGGCAAAGACGCAACACGCGCCGGAAACGCTTAGACTACGGGCGGCGTTGACGCTTGAACTAAGGGCGGCGAAGACGCTTGATAGTGATTTCAGATTCATCGGTTGTTGTCTCCCTCCCCGTTGTCAACGTCGTCGTGGTCGTGTTGATTGGCGGGGCGACGGCGCGGCGCGCCCGGTTGCGCTCCGCCTTCCGTGGGCGGTCGGTTCACTTCCGCCTTTAACAATTCTTCGCGCTCGCGTTCGAGTGCGGCGCGCCCCGCCACGTCCTGCTCGCGGTCGAAGAAGATGTCGCCGTCAATGAACGTCCGCTCGACGCGCGAGTAGACGCTGAACGGGTGACCCGTCCAGATGGCGAGGTCTGCGTCTTTGCCCACGTCAATCGAGCCGACGCGCTCCTGTATGCCGAGTTGAATCGCCGGGTTGATCGTGATGAGGCGCAACGCTTCCTCCTCCGTCAGGTCGCCGTACTTCATCATCTTCGCGGCGTCAATGTTCAGACGGCGCGCGCGCTCGTCCGAGTCGGAATTGATCGAGACGAGGACTCCGGCGCGCATCAACACCGCGACGTTATAAGGGATCGCGTCGTAGGCTTCGATCTTGTAGCCCCAACTGTCTGCGAACGGCGACGCGCCCGCGCCGTGCGCCGCGATCTCTTTCGCCACCTTGTAACCTTCGAGCACGTGTTGCAGCGTCTTGATCTTGAAACCGAACTCGTCCGCGACGCGCATGATCATGATGATCTCGTCCGAACGATAACAGTGTGCGTGGACGAGTCGCTTGCCTTCGAGCACCTCGACGAGCGGTTCGAGTTGCAGGTCGCGGCGCGGCGGGATCAAATTCTTGTCGCCGCGTGCGACGGCGGCGCGGTGCTCGTCCCACGCGCGCTTGTAGTTGCGCGCGCGCGTGAAGGCATCGCGCAGGACTTCTTCCTGTCCCATGCGCGTGGCGGGATAGCGGCGCGTCTGTCCGGGCAGGACGGTTGAACTCGCGCGCTTGACGTTTTCGCCGAGCGCGAACTTGATGCCCGGAGGCGCGCCGGGAAAGATGAACTCCGCGACCGGGCGGCCATACTTGAGTTTGACGACCGTGTTCTGCCCGCCGATGGTGTTGGCCGAACCGTGCAGGACGTTGGCGGTGGTCGTGCCGCCCGCGAGTTCGCGGTAGATGTTCGGGGCGGTCGGGTTCAGCATGTCGCGTATGCGCACCATCGAGGTGACGGAGAGCGTGCCCTCGTTGATGGAATCAACCATCGAATGCGAGTGCGGGTCAATGATGCCGGGCATGACGTACTTGCCCGTCGCGTCAATCACGCGCGCCCGATCAGACGCTTTCAGATTTTGACCGACGGCGGCGATCTTGCCGTTGCGAATCAGGATGTCGGAATTCGCGAGCGTGCCGTGCGACACGGTGATGACCGTCGCGTTGCGAATCAAAGTCTCCCCGCCCGCGACGGCGTTCGACTCATTTTTCGCCGCGCCCTGTGGTTGCTGCGCCGGTCGCCGCTGCTGCGCCGACGTGACAGACGCCGGAACCAGCACGGCGAACGCGATGAACAGTGAAATAAGTTTTCTCATACCAAGCTCCACAAAACAGGTTTCAAGTTTCAGGTTTCAAGTTTCAGGTCTGAGGTCTTTGGTTTCTAACTTGAAACCTGAAACCTGAAACTTGAAACTATTCTTACGGCGTTGCGCCGCCGCCGCGCGTGCCGTTGAAGGTGCCTGCGCCGGTGCCGACGGTGGTGACTGTGCCGCGCATCTCGTTGGCGTTGATCGTGCCGTTGAAGGTGGCTTCGGTGGTTTGCGCGCCGGTCGTGATGGGCACGGTGAACTTGATGTCGCCGGATGCGCCGACGGAGGCGTTTGCGATCTGCGCCGAACCGAAGTCGCCTTGAATCGAGCCGCTTAGTCGTTCGACCTGCTGTTGCAGGTTGAGCGTGACGGAGCGTTCGGGCTGGCCTTCGAGTTGCACGCGCAGAGTCCACGTACCGGACGCGAGCGACGCGGTGCGCGTCGGCGGCGTTCCGGCCGGGAGCGCGGGTTTGAGGTCAACCGGGCGACCGTCTATGAAGACGTGCGTGATGCGGCGATCTTTAGCGAAGAGGTCGCCGCGCACGATGGTCAGGTTCGCGATCTTGCCGGTTTCAATCGTGCCGAGTTGGTCTTCGACGCCGAGTATTTCCGCCGCTCTGACGGTCAGCGCGCGCACGGCCTCGTCGCGCTGCAAGCCTTGCTCGACCGAC
>DASYMM010000154.1:0-5286 GCA_036009085.1 Pyrinomonadaceae bacterium
CGCTGGCCTTCTTCGCCGCCGCTGCGCTCGCCTTCCAGAGCTTCGCCAGCTTGACGACGCGCGCGCAGAGAACCACGGACGATTCGCGCCCGCGCCGCGTGACGAACGCGCACCAGCCGCAGCAGCAGCAACCGCAGCAACAACAAACGCGCCCGACGCCGACAGCAACTCCCGCCCCCCAATTACAGACGCCCACGCCCACGCCGAGCGCAACCCCGCCCGTCCTCCAACCGGAACCCGGACAGGAAGTTGACGAAGACGACGTGGTCAAAGTTGACACGAGCCTCGTGAACCTGAACGTGCGCGTGATTGATCGCGCGAACCGCCCCGTCAACGACGTGCGGCAGGAGGAGTTCAAAATCTTCGAGGACGGCGTGCCGCAACAAATTTTTTCGTTCACGCGCGCCGAGGTGCCCATCAGCTACGGCGTCGTCGTGGACAACTCCGGCTCGATGAAGACGCAGCTTGAAAAGGTGATTGACGCCACGCGCACCATCATCCAGCAGAACAAACCCGGCGACGAGACGTTTCTCGAACGCTTCGTCAGCAGCGACGAGATCGCCATCTTGCAGGACTTCACCGCCAATCAGGAAGACCTCGTTGACGCGCTCGACAAGATGCACACCGAAGGCGGGCAGACCGCCGTGCTCGACGCAGTCTATCTGGCCGCCGACCACGTCGGGAAACACAAGAAGGGCGACCCCTTAAACGACAAGCGGCGACGCGCGCTCATCCTCGTCACAGACGGCGAAGACCGCAGCAGTTTCTACAAGCAAGCGGAACTCTTCGAGTTTCTGCGTGAAAACGACGTGCAGATTTACGTCATCGGCTTCGTCAACGAACTCGACACGCAGGGCGGCTTCATCCGCAAGAGTTCCAAGGACAAGGCCGTCAACCTGCTCAACAAACTCGCCACAGAGACGGGCGGGCGCGCCTTCTATCCCATGTCGCTCTCGGAACTCCCCTCCATCGCCGACGAGATCACGAAAGATTTACGCACGCAATACGTCGTCAGCTACAGCCCGACCAACAAGCGGCGCGACGGCACGTTTCGCAAAGTCAACGTCCGCATCGAAGACACGGGCAAACGCGACAAGCGCATCGCCGTCACACGCCCCGGCTACACCGCCCCGCGCGGCGAAGCCGCCGCCCCGCCCGCCACCACCACCGCGCCCGCGCGCACAAGCTCAACCTCGAACAAGCAGCCGTGAAGGCAGTGACGAGTGACGAGTGACAGGTGACGAGAGAAGGCAAGTAAATCGTCAATCGTCAATCGTAAATAGAATAAGCGCGACTAACAAAACCAGTAACCACGAAACCACACGAACTAACACGAATCATGATTCGTGTTAGTTCGTGTGGTTTCGTGGTTCACGGCTTTGCCTGTTTAAGTTTTGTTAGCTGCGCTACATTCTGTTCTTTCTATTTACGATTCACGATTGACGATCTACTTGCCCTCACTCGTCACTCGTCACTCGTCACTGTACTTGCGGCATTTGGGAAATTTGCCACGCGATGAAGGCGATGAAGGCGAGCATGACGCAGAGGATGACGAGCACGACCGGCTCGATGCCTAAAAAATGCCCGTTTCCCGCGTCGCTCTCCTCGCCGATGCCTTTCAGGACGTTCAAATGCTCCGTGTCGACGATGAGCGCGCCGTGTTCCTGAATCAGGCCGCCGTTCTGTCCTGAGCCGTGGCCGTTTGCGCCCTGCTTGCGCGCGGCGTGCGCGTCCTGTTCTTCGAGCGGGGCGAGTTGGGCGGCGAGTTGCGCCGTTTCGCCCTTCTTCCTTTTCCGGCGCAGCGGATGCCTCAAAGTCATAGCCATTTCACCTTCTTTAAGAACACGTAGAGCGCGATGCCGATGGCGACCATCGAGAGCATGGCGTAGACGTAGCCGTAACGCCAGTGCAATTCCGGCATGTAAGTGAAGTTCATCCCGTAGATTCCGGCGACCAGCGTGACGGACATCAGGATCGTGGAGATCGAAGTCAGACGCTTCATGATCTGGTTCATGCGGTTGCCGGAGACGGAGAGATATGCGTCCATCGTGGAACTGAGCATGTCGCGCAAGTTGTCAATCGTGTCGGCGACGCGGATGAGGTGGTCGAACACGTCTTGAAAATAGACGTGCGTTTCGCGTGGGAAGATCGGCTGCTCGCGCCGCAAGAGCGTGTTGAACACGTCGCGCAGAGGCGTGATCGAGCGGCGCAGGTAGAGCAGTTTCTTCTTGATCGTGAAAATTTCTTCGATGGCTTCCGGGCGAAACTCTCCGAAGATCGAATCTTCAAGGTCGTCCATGCGGTCGCTGACCACGTCGAGGAGGGGCAGGTAGTCGTCGACGATGGCGTCAATCAGGATGTAGGCTAAGAGTCCCGCGCCGTGTTCGGCGCGATCCGTCCATTCGTGCCAGAGGCGCGTGGCCGTGTCAATGGCGCGAATCGGGCGGCTGTGCACGGTGACGAGATAGTTCTTGCCGAGGAAGATGTTCAACTCGCGGAGTTCGAGACGGTCGTTCGTTCCGGCGAGTTCGGCTTCGTAGAGCACGATGAAATAGTAGCCGGGATATTCTTCGACCTTCGGTCGCTGGTGCTCGTTGCGGCAATCTTCGATGGAGAGATGGTGAAAGCCGAACTCTTCGGCCAACTCCTCGAAGTCGCTCGAAGTCGGGTCGGCCACGTCCGCCCACACGATGTTCTGGTCTACGTCGCGCAGTTCGCTGATGTCAGCCGCGAGGCAGTTCTCCGTGAAAGCCTTCGTCTCTGTGTTGAGGCAAACCGTCCTGATCAATTTACTTTACCCTCGGCTAAGATTCGCTTCCTGAATGCGCCCGCGAGTATAACGCCGCGCGAAACTTTGCCAACAAATATTTTGCCGACCCCCGAATTAAGCCGGGAATGAAACAAAATTGTCACACGGCGACACGGAATCCGCCCCGCTCCTTCGGAATTTCGTCCCACCGCACGCCTGTTACATAACTTTTACATTCGCTCCGCCCGCATCCTGCTACGATAACTCTCGCCCCCAACATCAAATTATGCGAAGTTGGAACGCATTCGGCAGGGAGAATCAATAATCAATGTCAACACAGCAAATGAGCGCGGAGCAGATCAGCGCACAGCGCAGCAGCAAGATTAACTGGGCGACGACCATCACGATGGTCATCTTCCACCTCGGCGCCATCGCCGCGCTCTTCATGTTTTCGTGGACGGCGCTCTTTGTGTCGCTCGCGCTGTGGTGGATTTCCGGCAGCCTCGGCATCGGCATGGGCTATCACCGCCTGCTCACGCATCGCGGCTACAAGACGCCGAAGTGGGTCGAATATTTTCTGACCACGTGCGCCGTGCTCACGCTCGAAAGCGGCCCCATCCAGTGGGTTGGCACGCACCGCATCCATCACGCCCACACCGAAGGCCCCGGCGACCCGCACTCTCCGCGCGACGGCACCTGGTGGGCGCACATGGGCTGGATTCTGACCGGAACGGCGCAGCAACACGACGAAGCGACGTCTCGCCGTTACGTGCCCGATCTCATGAAAGACCCTTTCCACGTCTGGATGTCGAAATGGTTCTTCGTGCCCGTCGTCGCGCTCGGCGTGCTTCTCTTGGTCTTCGGCGGCTGGTCGGTCTTCTTCTGGGGCATGTTCCTGCGCACCACGGTCGGCCTCCACGCGACATGGCTCGTCAACTCCGCGACGCACCTCTGGGGCACGAAGCGTTATAAGACCGATGACGATTCGACCAACAACTGGATCATCGCCATCCTGACCTTCGGCGAAGGCTGGCACAATAATCACCACGCGCACCCGACCGCCGCGCGTCATGGCTATCACTGGTACGAGATTGACGTGAACTGGTACGGCATCCGCGCCCTCCAGATGCTCGGCCTCGCGCGCGACATCAAACATCTCCCGCGCGAAGTTAAAGCGCAGGCTAACGACGAGGACGGCGACGCAACCTCCGACAGGTTGAGGCAAGCCGCCTAGCAGAGACAGGCGCGAAAAGTTTTTCACGGATTAAGGCACAGGGGAACGAATTCTCCCGTGCCTTTTCCTTTAACCTTCAATTGCCGTCTCTCATGTTTGCTTACCCGTTCCCGTTTCCTTTCCGTCCCCTGCTTCCTTACAATGCACGCATGCGTTTTTCCGGTCGCCGACGCAAATCCACAGCCTTCTTCATCACGCTCGGCTCGTGTCTCGTCGCGCTGGCCGTCGCCTTGAACGTCGGCTGGATACTGCTCAACTGGCGCGAAGTCGCGCTGCTCGTCCTCGGCATCATCTTCTTCAGCGTCATCATCGCCGGACTCGTCTTGAACACCACGTTTCTCGTCCGCGAAATTCGTCGCAACGAACAGCACGACGCATTCATCAACGCCGTCACGCACGAACTCAAAACGCCGATCACCTCGATTCGCCTCTACCTCGAAACCTTGCAGACGCGCGAGGTGGACGAGCAAAAGCGGCGCGAGTTTTACGCCGTGATGCTGGCCGACAGCGACCGCCTGCTGCACACCGTCGAACAGGTCTTGCGCGCGGGACAGAGCGGCGGCGCGGCGGGGCGCAAGCGCGCGCACGACCCCGTGATCGATCTCGGCGCCCTCGTGCGCGACTCGCTCGAACTGGTGCGCACGCGCCACCCGCAACTCGAAGGCGACGCGTTCAGCTACGCGGAGAAATTCAGAAACGGCGAGCGCGCGCTCGTGCGCGGCGACGCGGAAGAACTGCGCGCCGTCGTCTCGAACCTGCTCGACAACGCCGTCAAGTATTCGCCCGACGAGGTGCGCGTCTCGGTGCAGGTGATGACGATTGACGCGCGGCGTCTGGCCGTGCGCGTCAGAGATCAAGGCATCGGCATCCCGCAGGCTCAACTCAAACGCATCTTCAAACGTTTTTATCGCGTGCCGGGTCGTTTGATGGCGCGCTTCAAGGGCACGGGTCTCGGTCTCTTCATCGTGCAATCGCTGGTCAAGAAACACGGCGGGCGCGTCTATGCGGAGAGCGAGGGCGAGGGGCGCGGCAGCACCTTCACGATCCTGCTGCCGCGTGCGGAGGGAGGATGAGAGCGAACGTCCTCATCGTCGAAGACGAAAAGCATCTGAGAGACGGGCTGCGCTTCAACCTCGAAGCCGAGGGCTACGCGGTCGAGACGGTGGCCGACGGCGAGACGGCTCTCGCGAAATTGACGGACGCGACTGACGCGGAGACGCGTTTCGATGTCGTCGTGCTCGACGTGATGCTGCCCGGCATGAACGGTTTCGAAGTCGCCGCCGAACTCAGGCGTGCAGGCCAG
>DASYMM010000155.1:0-9876 GCA_036009085.1 Pyrinomonadaceae bacterium
GCAAAGCCGAGCGCGAGTCCCAACCAGACCTTACCATTAGGGCGCGAGCCTCCCGGCAGCAACCAAGACAAAAGGACGATCCAGAGCGGCTCAGAGGCGACCAGGAGCGCGGCCAGACTCGAAGTGATGTGCCCTTCCGCCCACGTCACGCCGCCGTTTCCGCAGAGGAACAGCAGCATTCCGATGACCGCCGCCGCGCGCCAGTGCGACGCGCGCGTGCGTTCGCCGGGACGCCCGGAGTTTCCGAATCCGAGCCTCGCCAGCGCGTAGAGCGCCGCGCCCGCGATGAGAAAGCGTGCGCCCGCCATCAAAAACGGCGGCAGCGTTTCGATGGCATACTTGATGCCCAGATAGGTCGAACCCCAGATGACGTACACAGCCCCGAACGCCGCCCAAATCAACAAACGGGATGGTTGTCTCTTCTGCCTCTCCGCGCCATCTTCGAGTCGTCCGTTTTTAGCGTCGAGCGTCCCGGAGTCCGCCGCCCCTGCCCTCTGATGTTCGTCGTTGCTC
Source organism: Pyrinomonadaceae bacterium (assembly GCA_036009085.1). Classification (GTDB taxonomy): domain Bacteria; phylum Acidobacteriota; class Blastocatellia; order Pyrinomonadales; family Pyrinomonadaceae; genus JAIVJZ01. Next base: position 514 of record DASYMM010000155.1, read on the forward strand.
ATAAATTACCCCTTCGCTCCCGAAAATCATATCACGGACAACCCCGGCTCCGTCTAACCATCTAAACCGCAAAAGACGGTTAGATTGTATCCTTCTTGCTTTAACCGGTCAAGGACGCTAAAGTGGTTAGCAAGGGGCGGGCGCGAAGCTCGCGAAGGAGGCGTGGACGGTGGAGCGTATCTTCGATCTGACGCTGACCGGACAGGTCAGTCTGGATTTGGTCAACACGGTGGACTGGCGCGCGAGCAGCGATCCCAAAGAACTGCTCAACTCATACTCCGACCTCGTGCGTTGGGGGCGACACACGGGGCTGCTCAAGGAGCGAGAGGCGCGGACGCTCGCGCTTGAAGCGGCGAAGCACCCGAAGAAAGCGTCTGCCGTGCTCAAACGTGCGCTCGCATTGCGGGAGACGCTCTTCCGCGTCTTCTCCGCCATCATGGACGGGCGGCAGGCGGAAGCGGCTGACATCGAATCTTTGAACCTTAGCCTGTCAGACGCGCTCTCAAGGCTCCGGCTCCGGCCAGCCAGCGAAGGCTATCAGTGGGAATGGACGGGCGGCGACGCCGATCTCGAAAGAGTGCTGTGGCCGGTCGTCCGCGCGGCGGGCGAACTACTGACCTCCGAGCAGCTAAGCCTCTTGCGTCAATGTCCCGGCGATGGTTGCGCGTGGCTCTTTCTGGACACCAGCCGGAACAAGAGTCGTCGCTGGTGCACGATGGAAGTGTGCGGCAACCGCTCCAAAGCCCGCCGGCACTATGAACAGATGAGAGCCAGCGTGTAAGTTGGAGCTGGCATGTGAGTCAGAGCCGGGTGTGAGGTGTTTACAAAAAAGGGTGCTTCATGTGCCGACCCTCGCGTCGGGACACGAAACACCTTTTTAGTTAATGCGTCGCGACGGCGCGCGTCAGGGTATCTCGATTTCGCGCGACTCGACGACCGCGCGCCAGTCCTCATTCTCACGCAGCATCGTCTCTTCTGTCTCACGCATCAAGGGCAGCAACGCCATGAAGTTTTCAGCGTTCATGATGCGTTCGTTCAGGGTTTTGAGTTGGCGCGAGGTCTCTTCGTGACGGGTGGCGATTCTGTGATACTCCCGGTGCGTGCGGATGGCTCCGAGCGCGCTGCCGACTGCGGGGGCGACCACCGCGATCAAAATCAACCAGATGCCGATTTTATGTAAAGCGTCAAACATCGGGGCGAGGACGCCCGGCTCGTGTGCGTCGCCCGCTTGAGACTCAGAAGCCGCAACATGCGACGACGCGGCGGCGGTCTCAACGTGAGTCGCAACCTTCCCGGCAGGAGTCGGAGCGGCGTGATCTTTGTGGCCGTAATTGCCGAGCAGATGTAGAAAGGCGGCGAGCAGCGTGAGCACGAATAATGCCGTCCCGATTTTCATGAGCAGGTGATTCTTCTTCCGGTGCTCCTTGTGCTTCTTGTCGTGATAATTAATCTGGCCTTGTATCCACGTGCGGGACAGAAATTTTTTCAGCGCATCGAATTCCGCTTCGTCCGGTTGGTGAAACTGCGGCAACTCGCTCCAGATCGAGGTGAAGGCCGCAGTGATCCAATCGCCCGGCGAAGAATGCGAGCGGCGGCGCGGCGCGCTCAACCCGCCCACCTCGACATTGCCGAACGACATGAAGAGTTCCGTCCGAAATCGTTCGGCCAGAGAGCGGTAATAGATATACTTGTGATGCCACTTGTGTCTATTTTCGCGCCGGATGATGAAGAGCACGCACATCATCAATAAAACTTCGGCGATGGGAATGCCCCACCAGATAGACTCTAAAATTTGGATGGCCGCGACGGCGACGGCGGCTGCCGCCAGACTGTAAATGAGGATGCCCGCCAGATAATATTTGCGCTGATATTTTCCGGCTAACAGATCGGCGCGCACGTAATGCGGCAAGACTTTTTCGTAAACCTCACGTAGCTCTGTGGCATAACCCTCAAGGATTTTCTTCGTCCCGCTCTCGTCATTCTGCACCTCGGAAAAAAGTTTAAACTCGCTCTCCACGCTCTCGCGAATTTTGGCCTCGTCTATCTGCTCGGAATTATATTTGTTCAAATCTTCGACGATTTTGACGGGCAGGTTCTCCCCGTTTTCAAACACGACGGGCTGCGCCGGGTCTTGCGTATTGATCCAAAAGAGCGGGCATTTCATGTCGCGCGCGTATTGGACGATCTCCGCGGTGCCGCCCTCACCTCCTGCGGGCTGACCGTTCCACAGAGCGACGAGCACGTCGCAATGATCTACGACATGACGCCCGACCGGCGTGTATATATGTTCGCGCGCACTCTTCCCGCCGAGTTGCTTGACGCGTTTGCTCTGTTGAAGTAACGACTCAAACTCCGCTTTCGTGTGGGGAAAATCTTTTACGTACTCATCCTTGTCAAACGGAAGTACGGTCTCCAACTGCGAGCCTTCGAGCTTGAGAACTTCGCGTGCGACGAGACGGTCTGCGCCTTCGGCCAGCGGCGACAAGATGGTGAAGTACACCTGCGTGTTTGGCTCCGCCGGAAGTTTCTCCCTGATCTGTTCCAGCACGGAACGCACCGCGAGGGCGGCCGCCTTCTCGTCCGGCAGCTTTCGATGGCCGGTGACGCCGACCGCCAGCCGAAAGGGGATGGATTTTTTTAACGTATGAACGATCTCCGTCGAGATAGCCATATCATCTGTCCTCAAAGATGACGACGAGCCTGACGCTTTTTCAGCGAAATTTTTGCACGAATACGCGCGCTCCGGCGTCCATCGGAATGAATGGAAGTTATCCTGTCAATGAGAAAATACTGAGACCGAATTTGAAAGCGAAGGTCTTGTCTGTAAACGCGGTAAAGTGAGAAATCGCGTGCCTAATTTGTTGAAGGCAAGAAAGTATCACGTCAGAGCGCGTTAAGACAATAACGACATTTATGAGACCGTCGCGGCGGTCTCGACTATTGCGGCGCACGCAGGCGGCGCGCGGCAAGTTTGAGAACTTCCTGCACCTGCGCGTCCCAGTAAGGCCAACTGTGCGCGCCGGGAAGCTGGCGATACTCGTGCGGAATTTTTCGTTTGAGCAGGAGTTCTGAAAGCGCGCGGTTGGAGCCGATGAGAAAATCTTCCGTGCCGCAATCGAAGTAGATGTAGGGAAGCGCGGCGATGCGCTCGGGGGTCAGGCTGTCGAAGAGTTTGAAGAGGTCGTTTGCGGCGCGCGTGGGGCTGTCCAGCGCGCCGTAGGTGCGCGCGATGGAGGGTTTCACGAAGGCGAGCAGTTCGGGATCGTTTGCGTCCCACGAAGCCGCGCCGAACGCGCCGCTCAGTGAGGCGACGAACGCGAACATCTGCGGGTGTTTGACGCCGAACTTCAACGCGCCGTAGCCGCCCATCGAAAGCCCCGCGACGGCGCGCGCGTCGCGCGCAGACAGAGCGCGGTAACGTCGCTCCACGTCCGGGATCAACTCTTCGAGCAGGTAAGTCTCAAACTTGTCGGTCGGCACGGTCGCGCTGTCCGTGTACCAACCGTCGCTGCCTTCGGGCGTGACGATGATGAAACGATACTGCGCGGCGTGTGCGGCGAGGTGCGCGCGTGTGGAAACCCAATCGCCCGCGCCGCCGCCGAGTCCGTGCAGCAGGTAGATGACGGGATAACGGACGCTGCGCGACCCCGGCGCATCGTAGAGCGGCGGCAGGACGACGTTGTAAGGCAAAGACTTCCCGACAAGCTTGCTCTCAAACTTGACCGCCTCGACGCGCGCACCCGTCGCGACCGTCTGCGCCTGACACGACGACACGACGCAGAGCAGCGCGAAGAAGTGAAAGACGAAGCGTGCGCGCGTCGCTTTCATGTGCGTCGCTCTCATGTCCGTCAGTCTCATGCGTGTCGGTCTAACGCCCGCACGGCTCATACGCCGTTGTCCAGACTCTTTTCCGGCGCGCACTATTTCCACACCCCCACGGTCTTCAGAAACTCTTCGAGGTTCGCTTTTTTGAGCAACTCGCTGACGGCGTCGTGTTTGAGCTGCGGCGCGATGCGCTCCGGCCTCTCGGCGAGCGCGTGCGCCGTGACGGCGACAATACTCGCGCCCGCGACGAGGTTGTGCGCGACGACCTTGTCCACCGTGTCGCTCGATTTGTGATGAATGTCGTCGTAGTGCTCCATGTCAACCCAGAGGTCGAGCGCGGGGATTCCGGCGAGCATGAAGTGCCCGTGATCCGTGTCGAAGGAGAGTTCGGGCGAAACGCCTTCGCCGCCAAGCCCCTTGAGCAGCGACTCGCTGAGCGGCGTCAGAGCTTGTTGCACGTCTGCACGGCCTTCGACTTTCCAGCCGCGCGGGTGTCCCGCCCCGTTGTCCGTGTTGAGCACGGCGACGCAATCTTTGAGTTCGCTCGCGTGCGCGCGCACGTAGGCGGCGGAGCCTAAGAGTCCTTGCTCCTCGCCGCCCCAGAGCGCGAAGCGGATCGAGCGGCGCGGCGGCGTCGGGAGCGCGGCGATGGCACGCGCGGCTTCCAAGACCATCGCGCAGCCCGTCGCGTTGTCCTGCGCGCCCGTGCCGTAATCCCACGAGTCGAGATGCGCGCCGATGATGATCCACTCGTCCGGGCGTTCCCGGCCGCGAATCTCTGCGACGACGTTGTTGTCCTCAGCCGCGCCGCCCGTCCGGTTCTCGTATTGAAACTCAAGCGTCACCGCGCCCTGCGGCAAGAGACGCTGAATGAGTTTCGCGTCCTCCATGCCGACCTGCGCGAGCGGCAGCGGGCTGAGCCGCGCGCCCCAGTTGAGATTGAACGCGTTCAGCACGTTGTCGGGATCATTGCTCCCGATGATGACCGCCGCCGCGCCCGCGTCTGCGAGTAGTTGTTGCGCGGCGACCAACTTGCCGAACGCCGCATAACCGTCTTTCAACAGCGACGAGAGATCGAGCATCACGATGCGGCCTTTGATCTTGCCCGCCTCACGCTTGATGAAATCGCGCGAGATGTCCGTGAGGACAAACACTTCGCCGCGCACGCCCGCCGCCGGAGTCGAAGGCGCCCAGCCGAGCGATTCGAGATGCAGCGGTCTGTCCAGCGGCGCGAGCATCCGTGCGCGCGCGACTCCGCGCGTCCAGGTGCTCTCAAGTCGAAACGGTTCGAGCCGCACGTCTTTGATCCCTGCGGCGCGAAACTGCTCCGCCGCCCACCCGGCCGCGCGACCGTAAGCGGGCGACCCGCTCAAACGCCCGCCGAATTTATCCGAAAGATTTTGCACATACTCCATCGCCCGACCGTTGACGAGCACTTCGCCCGCCAGCCGCGCCGAAGTCTGTTGCAACGCGGCGGTCGGTTGCTGCGCGAGAGCGACGGAGGGAAGCAGGAGGACGAGCGACAGAGACAGCGACAGAAACGAGGTGCGGAAAAATTTCATAGATGTACCCCGGCAAAGAGATATGGACGATGCAGGAAGTTTTACGCTTGAAGTGCGAACAAAGATTCGCCCGCGCCAATTTTTGAGAGGAGATATTGAGAAGTGACGAGTGACGAGTGACAAGTTAGAACCGAAAACTTATCTTTTCAACTCGTCACCTGTCACTCGCCACTTGTCACTGCTCTAAATTGCCGTTACCGCCGGTGATGTTTCGCTCCACCAGCGCGGCCAGCCGATCAAGCCGCGCATCAGTTCGCGCGCCTATCTCCGCTTGACGGTCGAGCCGCGCATCAATCTCAGCCGCGCGCGTTCTGCTTTCCGTAATTAGTTGCTCAAAGCGTTCATTCGTCTCAGCAATTCTTTGCTCAGAGCGTTCGTTTATCTCAGTTATTTTTTGCTCGGTGCGCGCGTTCGTTTCAGCCATGTGCGCGTTTGTTTCGGCTATTCTTTGCTCAGTACGCGCTTGTATCGTTGCCAGACCTTTGAGGCTCTGCGTCACGACCTCGATGAATTGGGATTGTGTCTCCGCGTAGATTCGTAGTTGATTCCCCATCTCCGCGATCTGTTGGTCAGTGCGATCCTGCCGCGCCTCGGCACGTGCCTGACTCTTCAAGAGGAATTCAATCGCGCGTTCCAACTCTTCGCCGGTCATAAGTTTTTACCTCTCTTTAACCTTAACGCTTCTTATCACCTTCAAGCCGGATGGGTTTACTTACATTCGAGACGCAAAATTTATCAGGCGTCGAGCATCGGGACGTTGATGCCTTTGGTGCGGGCGGTTTCTGCGGCTTCGTCGTAGCCCGCGTCAACGTGGCGTGCGACGCCGAGGCCGGGGTCGTTGGTGAGGACGCGGTTGAGACGGCGCGCGGCTTCCGGTGTGCCGTCTGCGACGGAGACTTGCCCGGCGTGGAGCGAGTAGCCGATGCCGACGCCGCCGCCGTGATGGAAGGAGACCCACGACGCGCCGCTCGCCGTGTTCAGGAGCGCGTTCAGGATCGGCCAGTCGGCCACGGCGTCCGAGCCGTCGCGCATCGCTTCGGTTTCGCGGAAGGGCGAGGCGACCGAACCCGTGTCCAAGTGATCTCGACCGATGGCGACGGGCGCGTTCAAGTCGCCGCGCCGGACGAGTTCGTTGATCGCTTCGCCCATCTCGGCGCGTTCGCCGTAGCCGAGCCAGCAGATGCGCGCGGGCAGTCCTTGAAACTGCACGCGTTCGCGCGCGAGGCGGAGCCAGCGGTTGAGCGTCGCGTCTTCGGGGAAGAGTTCGAGGGCGAGATCGTCCGTGCGGCGTATGTCCGACGCGTCGCCCGACAGAGCCACCCAACGGAAAGGCCCTTTGCCTTCGCAAAAGAGCGGGCGTATGTATTCGGGCACGAAGCCGGGAATCTCAAAGGCGTCCGCGCATCCGGCATCGAAGGCGAACTTGCGTATGTTGTTGCCGTAGTCGAAGGCAATTGCGCCCGCGCGCTTGAGGGCGAGCATCGCTTCGACGTGCCGCGCCATTGATTCGGTCGAACGCTTGACGTAGACGCTCGCGTCCGTCCGGCGCAACTCGTCCGCCGCTTCGAGAGTCAACCCGGCGGGCACGTAGCCGTTCAGAGGATCGTGCGCGCTCGTCTGATCCGTGACGGCATCCACGCGCACGCCGCGACGCACGATCTCCGGCAACACTTCCGCGCAGTTGCCGACCATGCCGACGGAGACGGCGCGTTTCTGCTCGCGCGCTTCTTCGCAGATGTCTAAGGCTTCGTCGAGCGTGAGGGCGATGCGGTCGCAGTAGCCTGTGTGCACGCGGCGTTCGATGCGCGCGGGATCAACGTCTATGCCGAGGAAGACCGCGCCGTTCATCGTCGCGGCGAGCGGCTGCGCGCCGCCCATGCCGCCCATGCCGCCGGAGACGACGAGACGCCCCGCGAGTGTCCCGCCGAAATGCCTGTCGGCCATCGCGGCGAAAGTTTCAAACGTGCCCTGCACGATGCCTTGCGTGCCGATGTAAATCCAACTGCCTGCGGTCATCTGCCCGTACATCATCAGGCCGCGCCGTTCGAGTTCGTGAAAGTTCTCCCAGTTAGCCCACGCGCCGACGAGGTTCGAGTTGGCGATCAAAACGCGCGGGGCGTATTCGTGCGTGCGAAAGACGGCGACGGGTTTACCGGATTGGACGAGCAGGGTCTCGTCGTTTTCAAGCGCGTGCAACTCGCGCACGATTGAGTCGTAGGCCGCCCAGTTGCGCGCCGCTTTGCCCGTGCCGCCATAGACGATGAGATCGTCCGGGCGTTCGGCGACTTCCGCGTCCAGATTGTTCATCAGGCAGCGCAAGGCCGCCTCCTGATGCCAGCCCTTGCAGTTCAACTTCGCGCCGCGCGGCGCGCTAATCTTTCTCGAACCGTCCATTATCACCACTCAACCCTTCGCGCCTCCAATTTTAACTTTGCGCCTTTGCGTGAAACCATTTCACGCTGGAGGCGCAAAGTTAAAACCGAAGGCGCAAAAGAAATCTTGAAGCGCGCTTCAAGTATCATCCAAGAGACGATTGGCAGCCTGTCTTATTCGTTCTTGAAACTGCCGATGAAGTTGTCGAACCACCCGCCGCTTTGTTTGGTCACTTCTTCCAACTCGCCCTTGTCGAGCCAGATGCCGCCGCAGTTTTCGCAGATGTCTATGACGACCGTGCCGCGCGCCTGTTCCTTCAACGCGCCGTGGCCGAGCGGACACTGCCTGCCCGCCGCGTGCCCGCGCGCTTCCGCCTCCGCCGCGACCGTCTCGCGCAGTTTGTCGAGCAGTTCGCGCTCCTTGCGCCGGAAGTACTCTTCTTCGAGCGCCTTGCGCCGTTCATCGAAAATTTCTGACATGATTTCGTCTCTCCTCTGGAATGGAACACGCGCCGCTTCCCGTAGCGCGCCCGCGTCTTGCGAAAGCTGACGGGGCGACGAATCGCGTGTGCGCGTGCAAAGTTTGAACGCCATTGTAATAACAGAAAACGGCTCGCGCGCGCCACTCTCTCGCTTGCTTCGCGCACGCGGCGAGCATATGCTGTTTGTCCCCCGTTCGCTTTTTCAACTCGCGCAAAATTTTCGGGAGACACTTCTTTTATGGCCTTCAGCCCGCGCGCACGCGTCCTGCTACTGGCGGCGTCAATTCTACTGGGCTTGACCGCGCTCGTCTGGTATCTCAACACCAAGACGCGCCCCGCCACACCCGTCACGCCGATCAACACGCCCGCTGCGACAAGCGAATTGTCCAACCCTGCAAACAACGCGAGCAGCACCGCCGCCTCCGCGTCTCCCTCCGTTGCGCCGACAACTACACACGCGCCCGCGCCGGACGTTTCTCCATCCACGGAGGCCGCGCCCTCATCATCCAACGGCGCGACAAACACATCTTCGCCCACCACTCCGAGCGGGCTACCGGCGCAAGCGTCGCCCGCTGCGCCCGTCGCCTCAGGCGCGCACGCGACGAGTCCCGCGAACGCGGGCGACTTGCTCATTCCGGTCGCGGGCGTCCGTCCCGAACAACTGCAAGACACCTACACGCAATCGCGCAGCGCGGGGCGCACGCACAACTCCATAGACATCATAGCCGCGCGCAACACACCCGTCCTCGCCGCCACCGACGGACAGATCATCAAACTCTTCAACAGCGAACGCGGCGGCATCACCCTCTATCAACTCGGCACAGACAACCGCACCGTCTATTACTACGCCCACCTCGAACGCTACGCCGACGGCATCACCGAAAACCGCTTCGCGCGACGCGGCGAAATTATCGGCTACGTCGGCGACAGCGGCAACGCCGGACGGGACAACTGCCACCTCCATTTCTCCATCTGGCTCGTCAACGATCCCAAACACTTCTGGGACGGCGAGAACGTCAACCCGTATCCGCTCTTAACGAAACGATGAAAAGCGGTCAGTCGTCCGTGGTCCGTCGTCAGTTGTTTCGTGCTGCCCGAACTTGAATCTTTCAGCTTCAGGGT
>DASYMM010000156.1:0-10795 GCA_036009085.1 Pyrinomonadaceae bacterium
AGGTCTATCGACGGATTATCGGCGAGAGCGCGGTAGATTAGTTCTTGCTATTTTCCTGTCAGTGGTGCTCAAGTCTATTATCGGTTAACTGTTGCGCCGCGCTCCTCGATCATTTACCGAGGCGGCGCGAGGTCCGAAGTGGTTGATTGCGGCGACAACTTTGTTCGGCTTCTGGACTAATTTCTAAACTGTTGAAAAAATTACTTGATTCCTACCTCGCTTGTCGGTAGTATCAGCGCATTCTGGCCTGGAGATGCGCCGTTCCGGTTTGGCCTGTTCGAAGCTTGCGGCAGCTCCATTATCAGCGTCAGTCAATTCCTGGCACCGAAATCACACCTTTGAATTCTCAGTAGGAGGAAGTTTATGTCCCCCAGTTTTTGTCGGCGCATGCCGGCTATTTTCGCGGCTGTCTTGTGTCTCGCGATGTCAAGTTTCGCGCAGGAGTCGCGTGCGACTCTCACCGGACGTATCAGTGATCCGGCCGGAGCCGCGGTTCCCGGAGCCAAGGTCAGCATCAAAAGCCAGCAGACCAACATTGTCATAGACGTTGTGACCAACGACGAGGGCAATTACACCGTCACCGCCCTGCAACCGGGGCTCTACACCGTCAGCGTCGAAGGGCAGGGCTTCAAGCGTGCGGAGAGCGACAGGGTCGAATTGTTGACCGCCACGACCTCGACTTTCGATGTCACCTTGGAGGTCGGCGGAGTCGGCGAGACGGTCACGGTCAACGCCGACGCGCCGTTGTTGGAAGCAGACTCGGCCTCGCGCGGGCAGGTGGTTGAGAACATGCGTATCAGCGAACTGCCTCTGGTCGGTCGCAACCCGATCAACCTGGCGACGCTTTCGCCCGGCGTGACCTTTAACGGCAACCCGCAGTTCAACCGCCCGTTCGATAACGGCGACAACGTCAATTTCTCGATCAACGGCGGCCTCAACCGGCACAACGATTTTCAACTCGACGGCGTGCCCAACAACTCCATCACCGACGCCAACGCGACGCGCACGGTGAGCAGCAACAACATCGCTTTCATCCCTTCGTCCGAGGCAACCGAGGAGTTTAAGATTCAGACCAACTCCTACGACGCGCAGTATGGGCGCACGGGCGGCGGCACCATCAACGTCAATATCAAGTCGGGCGGCGCTGGCTATCACGGCTCGGTCTACGAGTTCGCGCGTCGCTACCAGTTGAACGCCAACGGCTTTTCCAACAACGCGCGCGGCGTGTTCACCTCAGGCCCCTTCGCCGGTTTGGAGCAAAGCCCGCGCTTCACACGCGATCAGGTGACGGGTGAGAACCTCGGCGGCAACAAGATCGACCAGTACGGATTCGTCATCGGCGGCCCCGTTCGCATCCCGCGCTTCGGCGAGGGCGGCGACTATTTCTACAACGGCGAAGACCGCACCTTCTTCCTCTTCAACGCGGAGAAGTACAAAGAGTTGTCGCCGGGGCAGGGCTTCAGCACCGTCCCGACGCTTCTGGAGCGCAGGGGCGACTTCTCGCAATCCGGCATCACCATCTACAACCCACTGTCAACGGTCTGCAACGCCGCAGGCGTCTGCACACGCACGCCGTATCCCGGCAACGTCATCCCGCAGGCGGGCAGCGCGGGTTGCGGCGTCACCATCGCCTGCATCAACCCGGTCGGGCAGAACATCATTAACGGCTTCTCGCTGCCGAACACGGGCACGGCCACGCAGCGGTTCAATAACTTTTACCTCAGCGAGGGAACCGGGACGGACGATTTTCACTCCTACATCGCCCGCGTCGATCACACGTTCAGCGACAGGCAGCGCATGTTCGTCCGCTTCGTGAATAACCGGCGCGACCAGTTCGCCTTCGGCGGCAACAACCGCGTCGGTCTGGGCACGGATCAACAGGGGCCGCTCGTGCGCGAAAACTACGGCGTCGTGATTGACTCGACGACGACGCTTTCGTCCACCTCGATCCTGAGCGCGCGCCTCGGCTTCACGCGCTTCCTGCAAGCGGCCTTCCGCCAGAACTCTTCGCCGTTCGACGCCACATCGCTCGGCTTCACGCCTGCTTTCTCAAACTCGCGCCCGATCTCCATCGTGCCGCGCATCGGCTTCAACGACCCGAATGGCGGCATCCCCGAATTCGGTTCGCGTAACCCGAACTCGAACATCACCAACTCGTTCAGCGTGCCCGTCTATCTCACGAAGATCATGGGCAATCACACGTTCAGGTTCGGCGGCGAGTATCGCCGTTTTCAGGTCAACCAGTCGGGCGGCTCGTTCAATTTCGGCGGCGGCGCGTTCTGTTTCACCAACCAGTTCACCGCGCAGAACCCGCAGGTACGCACCTCCGGCGGCGCGGCCTTCGCAGATTTGTTGATCGGCGCGCCGACAGGCAGCGGCGGCGGCTGCAACGGCAATCTGCCCAACGGAAACTCCCTGCTCGAAAACGTCTCGCCGACCACCTTCCAGTGGGGCTACTACGCCGCTTACGTTCAGGACGACTTCAAAGTCACGCCCCGGCTGACCTTGAACCTAGGTTTCCGCTACGACTACGAACAAGCGCCGACCGAACGCTATAACCGGCAGAATCGCGGCTTCGCCTTCGATCAGGCCAGCCCGCTCGCGGCTGCCGCCCGCGCGGCTTCGACCGCGAACTGCCCCGCGTGCGCCAACCTGACGGGCGGACTTCTCTTCGCAGGCGTCGGCGGACAACCGGCGGCCGCGTTCGAGCCGGATCGCAACAACTTCCAGCCGCGCGTCGGCGTCGCCTACCAGTTGAACGATAAGACGGTCATTCGCGGCGGCTACGGCCTCTTCTACTTCCCCGCGGCGGAGTACGGCGGCGCGTCCGGTTTCAGCGTCATCTCGCCTTATTCGAGCGTGGTCGGGGGCAGCACGGCAGGCCAGTTCATCCCGCGCGCAGATGCTTTCAGCAACCCGTTCCCGACCGGCCTCGCCCAACCGACCGGCGCGTCGCTCGGACTCTCGACGCAACTCGGCTCCGACATCACTTTCGTCAACCCGAACCGCGAGATTCCTTACATCCACCAGTATTCGTTGGGCATCCAGCGCGAACTGCCTTTCCGCATGAAACTGGATTTGTCCTACGTCGGCAGCGCGACGCGCAAAATCCTGACCGGCGACGCGCAAGGCGCGGGCGCGCGTAACCTGAACGTCAACTCGGCGGCACAACTCGCGCAGTTCCGTCAAAACGCAGCCTTCTTCAACGACACCGTGGCGAACCCGTTCGCCGGGCTGATCCCCGCCAATTCGACTTTGAACGCCGCGACCATCACGCGCCAGCGTCTCTTGCTGCCGTTCCCGCAGTTCGGCGCGGTGAACTTCATCGGGGAGAACGTCGGCACGCTCGACTACAACTCGTTTCAGGCCAGCCTTGAGAAACGCCTGAGCCGGGGTTTGGTCGGCGTCATCTCCTACACCTTCTCGAAGAACATCGGCGCGCTCGGCTTCCTGAACAATCAGGACACGAGCGTTGACCCGGCACGCGCGGTCGTTGATTTCGACAGCCCGCACGTCCTCGTGGTGAGCGCGGTCTACCAGTTGCCGTTCGGGCGCGGGCAACGCTTCTTCGACAGCGCGGGCAAGGCCGTCAACCTGTTGCTCGGCGGTTTCGAGTACAGCGTCATCGCGCAGTATCGTTCGGGACGCCCGATCAACCTGCCCGGCAACGCCGACCTCATCGGCGACCCGCGCGGCGACGAATTGTTCAGCAACCCGAACCTTGCCGGAACGACCGCTTCTTACTTCAACAACTGCGTCCGCCAACTCGACGGCACCAGTTCGATGCCCGCGACGAACGCCAGCGGCACGCGCAACGGCACCACGCGCGTCCCCTGCACCAACCCGGCGTTCGCCTTGCGCAACACCAACAACACCTTGCGCACGTCGCCGCTCCGTCTCGGCAATCTGCGCGAGCCTACGGCGACGACGTTCGACATGGCTCTCAACAAGTCGTTCAACTTCACGGAGAGATACCGCTTCCAACTCCGCGCGGAACTCTTCAACGCCTTCAACACGCCGCTCTTCGGCAGCCCCGACTCGGGCGATGCGACCAGCCAGACATTCGGCGTCCTGAACCCGAATAACGGGCAGCGCAACATCCCGCGTCAGGTTCAACTCGGCTTCAAGTTCCTTTTTTAAAGCCGGACACACAACAGACAAAGGGGCTGCCCGAAAGATTCGGGCAGCCCCTCTGCATAGAACCTAAGTTTTTCTCTGTGCCCCTCCGTGCCCTCTGCGTCTCTGTGGTGAATGTTTTAAGAAGCATTCACCACCGCAGACGCAGAGGGCACAGAGGGGGCACAGAGAGTTTCATCCATTTGCAATTCGCTCTACGGGCGCGCTGCGAGTTGAATGCGAATCCGCCGCTCGCCCGTTTGTGTGCCGAAGCTCGAACGCGGAATGCGCAGCAGCCTGCGTTCGTAGCTGTAAGCCGACGGCGGCAACACTCGCCCGTCGAGTTCAACTTTCGCCGGACGCCCCTCCATCCACGCGCCGAAGTCGCCCGCTTCGCGCAGACGCACTTCGACCTGACGACCTTGACGGCTCACGGAGACGACCGCCGCCGGGCTTAAATATTTGTCGAGCAAGCCGAACACCGCGATGCCTCCCTCGACGGGCGACAGCGTGAACAACTCGAACCCGTTCGCCGCGAGCGTCACGGAACTGACCGGGTTGTCGCCTTTCAGCAAACTCGCCGTCCCGTCGCTGCGACGGTAAAGCGCGACGCCCGCCGCGCCCGCCGCGAGTCCCTCGACATCCTCGGCCTTGAGCGCGCCGAAGACGATGCGCGCGTGCTTGTTGGCGTTGAACGCGCCGACCATGCCGGTCGAGAGGCCGGGGCGCGTGATGCGCCCGAAGACCTTGAGCACGGCGGGTTGCATGGATACGTCCGTAAAGAGTAGATCGCGCGTCACCTGTCCCGGCTCGTCGAGCATCAAGAGTCGCCCGTCGGAGAAAGCGAGCGGGCGCAGCAACTCTACGCGCTCCTTGCCCGGTTCATCCGTGAAATAGACGGGGCCGCCGCTCATGGCGCGCGCAACGGCGTGATAGGCGGCGTTCGCGTCGTGCGACTGGAACATGTCCCAATCGGGGTAGGCGAAGTTCGACATCCAGTAGGCGTTGTAAGCGTTCTGGAAGATGTGGTCTTTGAAGTTGTGCGCGACTTCCGGCTGGTAGTCGTCGCTGTTGCGCGCCACATTCGAGGTGCGCCAGTTGTAAGCGTTCTCCAAAGTCATCTCCATGCAGTTGATGACGCCTATACCGTCGGCGCGTTTGTCGCCGCCGCCGTAGCTGAAATGTTTCTGCGCCGCCTCCTGCAAGTTGCGCTGCGAGCCTCCGGCGGAGACGAAGAGGGGCATGAGGCCGTCGGTGAATTTCGTGTTGTTCGCCTGACCGTCAACCTTGACGAAGTCGAAGCCCCAAGCCTTCAACTTGGCGTACCAATCGGCGTAGAACTTTTCGCCACGCCCTTCGCGCGGGTCGGGCAGGGCGTTGCCCTCGCGGCCACGGAAAAGTTGATAGTCGCGGGCGAGCGCGGATTCCGTGTCAACGCCCGTCCAGTAGCCTTGAAACGTGTGCCAGACGCCGACGTGCGGGATGTGGTATTGCTCGCGGAGGGCGCGCGCAACGCTTGCGAGTCCGCGCGGGAACTTGGTCGTGTCTGCGTCGAACCCGGCGAGCTTTTGCCCTTTGACGGTGAGCCAGCCGTCGTCAATCAGCATGAACCCGACGGGAATCCCCTTGTCTCTGAGCGACTGCGCGCTCGCCAGAATTTTCTCCTCGTCCACGGTCTGCTGGTAGGCGTTCCAAGAGCACCAGCCGAGCCAGCCGAAAGGTTCGGGCAGGGTCTTCTGCCAGCGCAGTCGGCCGTACTGTTCGGTCGCCGCGAAAGCCGTCGCGTAGGCATCGCGGGGCAGTTGGTAGGGGTCGCGCGAAGCGGCGTAGGCGAAGAGCGGCACGCGGCGCGGCGCGAAGCGCGGGTCGTAGCTCGAAGACGAGACGCGAAACTCGGGGCGGTATTCGATCTCCGAGACGCCGACCTCGGACACCATCCCGCCGCCCGCGAGCGGCAGCATCATGTGATAAGCGTCGCCTTCTGTCTGCTGCCAGAGAAGGAGGACGTTGGCGGGCGACAGGAGGCGATGGTCGGAGACGAAGACGGGCGCAGTCCAGTAGAGTTTGAAACGCTTGATCGCCATCCCGCGCGCGAAGTTGTCGGGAGCCATGACGAATTGGATGCCGTCGCGCGCGGCGAGCGGCGCGCCTTCGTAATCGAGCGATGCGATCAAGACTTCGGGGCGGAGATAGCGACGCAGTTCTAGCGTGGCCTGTACTGCCGTCGCAGGCGTCGCTCCTACAGCGGGCGGGGCGGGCTTGAGACGGTAACGAAAGCGTTCAAAGCGTCCGGCCTTGTCGTCTCCCGCGTCCTGTCCCGCGAGTTCGAGTTCATAGAGTGTGGACGTTGAGCCGTCGCCGTGGCGCAGGCGGATCCGCATGTTCGAGACGACCGCGCCCGCGCCTGCCTTTAACTGTAGCGCGCCACGGTTGGCCGCGATGCTCAATGTCGTGTCGCCTTGCCCGGCGTCGCGTGCGCCGGTTAATTGTGTGACTTTGCCGTCACGCGCGCGACGCGGCGGCTTGGCGTTGATAGTGCAGATGTGACCGAGGGCGAGTAGGCAGAAGATGTTGGATAGGATGAACAGTCGTCTTGTCGTCATTCAACCTCTTTACACAGCTTCGCCGCGAGTTGTCAATCGCCACCTACGACGGAAGGCGGATTCGCTGTCGCGGGTATGTTATAAAGCCACACACGTACTGCGAGCACTACCCGATCTAACTCCGAAGGAAAGAACATTCACAATATGCCAGCCGGAACGAGATACGCTAGACGCCTCTTGCCCTTCATGCTTCTTCTTCTCGCCGTGGACGGCTCCGCGCAGGAGTCGCCGCGCGCGACGACGACTCCTACGCCCGCCGTCTCCGTCAGTAGTCACAGCCTGATGCCCGTGCCCGCGTCCGTGAACATCATGCGCGGTCGCATGAAGGTTGAATCAACGTTTACGGCGGCGATTCAGGGTTACAGCGACGAACGCTTGCGCGCCGGTCTCACCCGCGCGCTCAGAAGATTGGAGAGCCGGACGGGGCTTGAGTTCGGGCGCGAACCGGCGAGCGTGCCGGGCGCGGCGAACCTCGTCTTACAGTGTCAGGGAGCGGGGCGCGCGGTGGCGTCGCTCGAAGAGGACGAGTCGTATACGCTGGAAGTGTCGGAGCGGCAGGTCGTCGTCAACGCCCCGACCGTGGTTGGCGCGTTGCGCGGGTTGGAGACGTTTCTACAACTCCTCGGCGGCGACGCGAGCGGCTACTACATCCCGGAGGCGCGCATCCGCGACAAACCGCGTTTCCCGTGGCGCGGGCTGCTCATCGACGTGGGACGCCACTGGCAACCAATCGAAGTCATCAAGCGCAACCTCGACGGCATGGCGGCGGTCAAGCTCAACGTCCTGCACCTGCACCTGACGGAAGACCAGGGCTTCCGCATCGAGACGAAGACGTTTCCAAAGCTCTATCAGTCGGGATCGGACAACCTCTATTACACGCAGGACGAGGTGCGCGAGATCATCGCTTACGCGCGCGAGCGCGGCATACGCGTCGTCCCGGAGTTCGACATCCCCGGTCATACGACCGCCTGGTTCGTAGGCCACCCGGAGTTAGCCAGCGCGCCCGGCCCTTATCAAATTGAGCGTCGCTACGGCGTCCACGACGCGGCGATGGACCCCACGCGCGAGGAGACTTATAAGTTCCTAGACCGCTTTCTCGGCGAGATGGCCGCGCTCTTTCCTGACGCCTACATGCACATCGGCGGCGACGAGGTGACCGGCAAGCACTGGCGTCTCAACCCACAGATTCAAGCCTTCATCGCCAAGAACAATTTACGCGACAAGCACGGACTGCAAGCCTACTTCAACGGGCGCATCGCACGGATTCTCCAGAAGCACGGCAAGCGTATGGTCGGTTGGGACGAGATGCTCCACCCTGACTTGCCCCGCGACACCGTCATCCAATCTTGGCGCGGCCAGCAGTCGCTCGCCGACGGTGCGCGGCAAGGCTACGCGGGCATCCTCTCAAACGGTTACTACCTCGATTACCTCGACCCCGCCGCACAGCACTATCTCGTCGATCCCGTCGGCGCGGATAGCGGTCTGACCGGAGCGGAGTCGGCGCGTGTGCTCGGCGGCGAAGCCTGCATGTGGAGTGAGTACGTTTCGATGGAGAACATTGACTCGCGCATCTGGCCGCGCCTCGCTGCCATCGCCGAACGCCTCTGGTCGCCCCGCGAGGTGCGAGACGTGGAAGACATGTATCGCCGTCTCGACACGATCACGGTGCAACTCGAAGAGGTGGGTCTGACGCATCGAACCTATGAGGGGCGTATGCTGCGCCGGCTCGCGGGCAGCGAGCAGATCGAACCGCTGAAAGTTTTGTTTGACGTGCTTGCGCCCTCCGTCAAGCGCGGCGAAGTCCGACCGATCACGCAGATGACGCCGCTCACGCGACTCGTAGACGCCGCCGCGCCCGACGCCCGCACGGCGCGCGAGTTCGCACGAGCGACGGATGCGCTCCTCGACGACGCGCCGCGCTTCGAGTCGCGTCGAGAGCGCGTGCGCGGGTTGTTGGAAGAGTGGCGCGCGGCTTACGCTTCGTTGCGCGTGATGGCCGACCGCTCGCCGCTCATGCGTGAGGCGGAACCGCTCGCCGGGGAGTTGTCGGAGATGAGCGGCGCGGGCTTGGAAGCGTTGCAGTATTTGTCTGCGAATGTCACGCCGCCCGTGCTCTGGCGTGAGGAGAAACTGTTGTTGCTCGACCGTGTCTCGAAGACGCCACGCGAAATCAACTTCGCCATTCTCCCGTCGCTCCGAAGACTCGTCTTCGCCGCCGCCGAGTTGCCCCAACTCAAAACGCGCACGGCCGCCGACTGGAAAGCAAATGTCTTGAAACTCGCCGACGAGAAGAAGTAAAGGAATCTTACCTCTGCGCCCCTCTGCGGGTCTCTCTGCGTCTCTGCGGTGAGTGTTGGTTGATCAAGCACTCACCGCAGAGTCGCAGAGTTAAGCGCAGAGGGGCGCAGAGAAAACAGAAGGGGCGTATCGGTGAAGATTACTGTTCCGGTGCGCGTGCGTCTTCCATGCCTTCGGGGAAGGAGGGCGGGGCGGCGTCGGGGGCGGTTGCCCAACGCGTGTTCGGCTCGACGCCGAGTTTGAAGCGGAGCGTCGCGCCTTTGGCGATGCGCTCGAAGGGGAGCCAAGTGCGGTCGTAAGGTTTGCCGTCGAGGCGTAGTTCCTGCACGTAAGGCGCGCGCGCCGAGGCTCCGTCCGCGACGATCCTGAGCGTCTTGCCGCCGCGTCCCATTCTGATCTTGATCTCCGGGAAGAGCGGGCTGTTGAGGGAGAAGCCGCCGACGCCGGGCGTCACCGGGTACATGCCGATGGCGGCGAAGACGATCCAGGAAGAGGTTGCGCCGAGGTCGTCGTTGCCGGGGATGCCGCCGGGAGTGTTGGTGAAGAGTTCGGTCAACACGCGGCGCGTGATGTGTTGCGTCTTCCACGGCTGCCCGGCGTAGTTGTACGCCCACGGCACGGGGAAGACCGGCTCGTTGCCGATGAAGAAGTAGGGGCGATTGGGTCCGGCGTTGAACTCCTTGAAGAAATCGTCGAGGCGGCGGATGACGGCGTCGTTGCCGCCGATGCGGTCGAAGAGCGCGCGCATGTTGTGCGGGATCATCCAGGTGTACTGCACGGCGTTGCCTTCGACGTAAGACTTGTGGCTCTCCGGCTTCCAAGGCAGTTCCGGTTTATAGAGCATCGCTTGGAAGTCGAAGCCGGGAAGCCATGAGCCATCGCGCCAACGACCGCGTATGTACCGGTTTTCGGGGTCGAAGAGGCGCGTCCAGAGTTGCGCGCGGCGCATCATCTCGCGGTGCGTCGCCATGTCGCCGTGCGCGCGTGCGAACTGCGCGAGCGCGAAGTCGGCGGTCTCGTATTCGAGCGCGACGGACGGCGAACCGCGCAGACCCTTCTGCTCCATCGGGATATAACCGTACTTGAGATAATCGGCCAAGGCCGGACGCGCCGGGTAAGTTTTGGACTTCACTTCGGGGTCGGTCGCGTTTTTGATCATCAAGGCGAGCGCGTCGCGTGTGTCGAACCGGCGCGCGCCGAAGGCATACGCGCTCGCGATGCTCGCCGTGGCGGGGTCGCCGTACATCGCGCCGCTCTCGTCGTTGGCGACAGGCCAGATGGGCAGACCGCCGCCTTCGTGTGCGGCGTTCGTGAGCGACTGCATCATGTCGCTCGCCTCTTCGGGAAAGAGAAACGCGACGAGCGGAATCTGCGAACGATAGATGTCCCAACCGGAGAAGTTTGTGTACTGCGTATGACCGGGCGTGCGGTGAACTTTATCGTCGAAGCCGAGATATTCGCCGCTAGGGTCGCCGAAGATGGTGGGGTGGAGCAGCGTGTGGTAGAGCGCGGTGTAGAAGACCTGCCGCTCGTCGAGCGTCCCGCCGCTCACCTCGATCCGGCGAAGCGCGTCGTTCCAACGGGCGCGTGCGCGTGCGCGTGCGGCGTCGAAGTCCCATCCCGCGTTCTCCGAGCGTATGTTCCGCCACGCGTTGGCCTCGTTGACGTAAGACAGTCCGACCTTCACACGCACCGCGCGCTCTCTCGTCGCGTCGAACGTGACGAAGCCGCCGGCTTTGGCTCCCTTGACGGAGCGCGAGCCGGGCGACACTTTCTCG
>DASYMM010000157.1:0-15572 GCA_036009085.1 Pyrinomonadaceae bacterium
TTCGAGCCAAGCGGGTTTGAGGTGGATGCTAAAGACGCGCGCGCCCGCGTCTCTAAACCTGACGGAATGTTCTTCATCGGGCGGGTGGATGACTAAAAGCGAAGGCTCGGCCAACCTCTCTCTGCGGCCATAACGCTCGGCATAAGCCCCGCGCAACACGATGCTGATATGCGCTAACTCGTGCGTGTGACGCGTCATCACCGAACTCGCCGGATACACGCTCTCCACCAGCGAAAAGTCCGCAAGCTCCCGACTCGTCACTTCTCCGAGGATCGGCCGCCGGCCGCGACTTGTTGATTCCATAAATAACCCACGCGTGACACCGTGCGAATTAGTTCGGTTGTAGTGGCGACTATGTTATCAACTCTTATTTTGTTACGAACCTTTTGAAATAATCGTCAATTTCGGGGCGCAACTCAATGCCAATACGTTCAAAAGTATCGAGCAAATCCAAATAGGCATCTGCTCCACCGAGAAAATCCCAAAACTCTTCCGCTACTTTTAATTCGTTAGATAAATCCAACATCCCACGCATTGTCCATCGGTTATACGGCTGTGGAGCATAAGGATTGTATGGAATAGCAATGAGGGAATTAACATTCGCATTTGGATTGGCAGCTAAAACCGTTGCGATCCATTCTAAAAGAGTTCGCTTAAATTCTTTAAAGTTTCCAGCATTCGGTTTCGCTGTTTTTATATCAAAAAGAAATAATTCTCCGGTGTGGCTTTCAAGCAAAACATCCACTTTTGTCGGTTTTACTTTGATCATTTCTCCCGTTTGACAAACTGCTCTAATTTTATCAATTTCAATTAATTTAGCGGGTGTGCCTTGTGCCGCAGTCAAGTCAGTCATTATTTCCTGAATGACCTTGAAAGCTTCGCTGCTGATATATTCTCCCGCCGTAACTTGTGCCTGTGCGGTTTTGAAGGTTGATTTTGCTAAAGCTAACGCAACTGGTTCAAAAATACTCGTACCGAAATTAGTATTTAATGAGTGAATAAACGAGAACAAGGCAAGACGGTCTTTCCCTAATAAACGGGTATGAAAAGGCATGGCGGCGGGTTCGGGTTTATATTTGAGAAACTTATTTCTCAAAGCGTTCCGCAGTACATTATCGATGTTAGCAATCTGATAGTCTGTGAGCATTATTCACTTACCTTTCAAATGGAAAATAATTTCTGAATACGCCTGTTTATCTTTTTCTGTCCGGTTCAAAACAGGTCGCCTGTATTGATTGACAATGTGCAAACCTGCGCCTTCGGCAATGTGTGGGTAAAGATTGTTCTTGTCGTTGGCGACGAGGAAAATATCAAAATCATCAACCAATAATTTCTTGCAGTTGTTGAGAACATTTACAATGCCCTTAACATAATCTTGCCGTGCCTGCTTCGATTGCTTCTTGAACATTGCGCCGATTTCTTGCTCGTCTTTACGTTCAAATCCGAAAAGGTCGTAAGCGTAGGCATGCTGCTCGTGGTAATCAATCAAACCAACGTAAGGAGGGCTAGAGAAGATTCCTTTTATCTTTTGTCTTTTGACCAATTCAGCAAGTTGAGGACTCTTTTTTTCTAGTGCGGCGAGAATATCAATCGTTTCAGAGTTCTCATTCAGGCAAATTTGAAGAGTATCCGTTCTTAAAGCTGCGAAGTTACAGAAACGAATAAAAGTATCTTTACAATACCTTTCCCACCAGGAAAGAATGGAGAACAACGGCTTGCAAATTTTCCCATGCTTTGCGCAGTAGTAGGTTGTAGTTATAGGCTCCACTAAAGTTGCCAAATCAGCATGAGTTGTCGCCCGGCAACTACGAATTGTCCGGCTCAAAACTATCGTCAGAATTTTCTTCGTGTGCCGGTCTTGAACTTTCTTGATTTGATCAAAAACGAAATCAATTTCTTCTCTGATAGGTTGCAAAAACCATTTCTCGATAAATCTCTCCTGGCTGACCTGTTTAATATCTATATTGAATTCAGAGGCTAATTCCTTGAACTTCTGCAAAACTATAGCTTCATGTTTCCGGGTGTGTTCCTTCTCGTTAATCTCCTTGGTTCGGGCTTGAATTTTAAATTCGGGTGAGGGGAAAAACTGGTTATTGTATTCATTAAGAAACTCTACAAGCTTCCCTTCAAAAGCCAGATGTTTTCCGCCTCGTACAAATTCCCTCAGCGCAGCAGTGATTTTATTACTTTCAAATTTTAGATTTTCCAAGTCCACTTCTCGGACTTTCACATTTGAAATCAAAGTATTGAAAGCAGAAATATCAACGCCTATGGCATGAATACCTAATTCATTGGATTGGACTAAAGTTGTGCCACTTCCGCAAAAAGGGTCGAGCACAATATCGCCTTCCTTGAAGAAAATCTCTTTCTTGAAATTGTCTGTGTGATCATCAAGGAAGTACTCAACTAATTGTGGGATGAATTTGCCTTTATATGGATGAAGCCGGTGAACGTGTTTGGTTGTTTCAGATTCTTTATACTGCTCAAACGACAAAGCCCAATTTAAGTCTTCCCCTAATTGGTTTTTCCAGGAATGTTCTCTGGAGTTTTTATAAGCTTTGTAATATTCAATGAGGTCGTCTTTCGAGACACAAGTTGAGTCGTTATTATCAAGCTTAGGAATACGTCCATAGTTGATAAGGTAAGTGATGTTTGAAGGCGTAACATTTTTGCCTAGATATTCGGATGCCCAAATACTAGCTTCTTTAATATTTAAAAGTTCTTTCGCTTTAGACATGTCTTCTGAATCGTTTTAAATCTTAAACCAGTTTCATTATCCTTTCGTTGTTCAGCGCAATTATAGCAGGCACATGGCGGAATCCGCGCCGCTGCGGTTAACTGCGCTGGCAGGTAATCACTGCTGTGTAAGCTCCAAAGATCATCCGGCGCAGAATTTTGTTGCGCGGAGGTAGGCAAGTGATGGCATAATGCGCGCGATTTCCCGGTGGCTCTTTGATTGTGCTGTGGACGAGTTGGAAGATTTCTTGCGGCTTGTCCGGTTTAGCGGGGAGTCGGATACAGTTTCAGGCGACCGGGTTAATAGTTCTAACTTGCCGGTTAAATCTTTTAACCGGGCTTCCCAAGCTTCGGGGTAGGTGGTTAAAAGTTTTAACCGTGTTCACCCAAACTTTAGGGCGGTGGTTAAAAGTTTTAACCGGGTCGCCCAAGTTTTGGGGCGGGTGGTTAAAAGTTTTAACCGGGTGTCTGTTAATTCTAACCGGGCGGCGAATCTTTTTAACCGTCCGGTTAAACCTTGCGGCAGCCTTGCCCAAACTTCAAACCGCGTACCTTACAACTTTAACGCGTGTGTTTGAATTTCGGGCTTACCTCTTAACGTTCTTCAATTCAAAGGAGACGATTCCTCATGCCTTCTAAGTATCCCTTTGACTCCGTACTGACCGACAGCGAACAGATCGCGCGCGTCTGGACGGAAAATCCGACCTTCGCGATGAACGACATCACCCTCGCCAAACTCCAAACCAAGATCACGGACGCGCGCCAGAAGCGCGACCAGATTGAAACGCTACGCACACAGTTAACCGCCCTCTCCAACGAACTCACCCAACAAACGAACGAACTCGCCAGCATCAACACGCGCGCACGCAGCGGCTTCCGCGCCTTCTTCGGCCCCGACTCCACACAGTATGAACAGGCCGGAGGCACACGCAGCAGCGAACGCAAACGCCCCGCGTCAAAGAAAAAAGCCACCGTCACTTCCTGACCCGCCAACCACAAACGGCGCGCAGCCTTGAGAGACTGCGCGCCGTCATCGCTTTATCTTTCCGTCACCTAACGCAATTATAATTAACGCGCCCGCTCTGCATTGAAGAGTTTAGCCTCAACCAAATGAAAACTGCTATAGAAGCTCTCCCAAAAGCCCCGAAGGGGCGAGATGTAATAGCTTGGGGCATCGCCCCAAGAAACAAGTCCCGTTTATGTTACAAGCCCTGAAAGGGCGAAATAATCATCGCCGTCACCAAATATATCGCCCTTTCAGGGCTTACCAACTCTTTCTCACCTGTACCCGGCGCGATGCGCCGGGCTATAGCATAACGCCCCTTAGGGGCTTCGGCAGACTTTTCAGACACTCTCTAAAGTTTCCGGGCGAGCGCATCAATCCGGCGGTTAGACAGTAGCGACGGGCGGCGTGAAATGGAGTTCGAGAGCGTCGCGTAGATTCTCCAATGCGGCTTCTTCCGATTCGCCCTGAGAAGCCACGTCCACCTCGATGCACTGTGCGATGAACCATTCGCCTTCCTGCCACACGCTCGCGCTGAAATTTCGTTTCATGCTCGTTTTATCCTTTCGCCGTTCAGCGCAAAATCACTCATGATGTTACGCTTTATGATTATTCGTAGTGGTATTTACAGGAAATGACGATGATCTGTGCGTCCGTGACTTTATAGACGAGGCGGTGTTCGTCCGTCAGGCGGCGCGACCAGTAACCTTTGAGTTCGTGTTTGAGCGGTTCGGGTTTGCCGATGCCGTCGAAAGGTGTTTTAGACGTTTCGATAATCATGCGGCGGATGCGCTCGAACAGCTTTTTATCCACCTTCGCCCATTCACTGTAATCGTCAAAAGCCGTCTGGTGAAACACAATGAGTCTCACTGAAACTGCTCCTGTTCGGGCGCGACGATATTCTGTAGGCTTTCGACATCGGCGACGGCTCGCAGGAGGTGTTCGCGGTTGGCCGGAGCGCGCAAGAGATATCCTGTCTCGTCGCGCTCAGAGACGGCGATCTCGATCTCTTTGTCTTTGAACAGCGCCTTGAGCGCGTCGAGAAAATCTTGATCCAGTTCGTCTGCCTTCACATGATAGATCGCGTCCATCGTTTCCCCTTTCGCAATTTCCAATGATATTAGCTTAACGCTTTTCCCTTGCCGCTTCCAATAACGCAATGAACGAATGATGTGCTCCGGTCAGTTCCCGCCATTTATAGCAACCGTACGCTTCCCGTCTTTCTTCCCGCTTCATGTTAAAATCCTGCGCGTAAGTTCACGTTTGCTTTGAGACTTTTGACCTGTGCCCCGCGACCGCGCATCACGCTAAAGATGGGAACTCTCAATATTGATCGTTATCACGCGACGATGGGCGATGCGTCGTACAAGGACGAGACGCGCCTGCACGAGAAACGCTTGAGCGAGGCGGAGGCGACCTTTTACGTCACGCAGCGCAAACTCGCTTTCGCGCCGTGTCTCGGCCACGAACGGCTGGTGCGCTTGTTGGTCGAGAGCGGGATTGATCGCCCGCGCATACGCTTTTTAGAACAGGACAGGGGCGGCCTTGAGCGTTTTGCGAAGGCCGTGGAAGACGTGAGTTTTATCGGGGCGGTGCGCGCCGTGCGCCCGGCGACGATCATGTTTGCGGGCGAGCCTTTCGCAGACATCACGGGCGCGTTCGGTCTGACGCAGGCGCAGGAGATCAAGTTCGAGCACGCCTTCGATCTGCCGATGACGACCGCCGCGCTCGCTTTGCAGTTTCGCATGGCGGCGGGCGAGGCGCGCTGGCTCTCGGATTTTTCCCTACGCCGCAACGGCGACATCGAGCGCGCCGTCGAAGTCGCCACCTATGCCTTCATCGGGGGTTTCAACGACACGTCGAACATGGAGGCGGCGCATCGTCTGGACATCCCCGCCGTCGGCACGTCCGCGCACTACTGGCAGCAGGCTTACGTCGAATACATGGACGAGACGGAGACCGAACCGCGCACCGGGCGACCCAAACATTTCGAGCAGGTGGCCTTCGAGCGTTGGCTCGACGCCAACCCGCAAGGCACGACGCTCCTCTTAGACACGATTGACGTGTACACGGGCGCGGCGCACGCCGCGATGGCCGCGACCTCCACGCCCGAACGTCGCCGCGCCTTCAAAGGCTTCCGCGTGGATTCGGGCGACCTCGCCAAACTCGGCGCATGGTGTCACGGCTTCTTTGAAGCGAACGGACTCGAAGGGTTGATGCCCGTCTTGACGGGCGACTTGGACGTGGAGACCGTCAGGCGCATCGTGGCGGAGTTTCCGCAGGCCGCAGGGTTTGGCGTCGGCACGAAATTGTCCGGCGAGGTGGCGCGCATCGCGGGCGTCATCTTCAAGCAATGCGTGATCGAAGGCCGCCCCACGCTCAAGGCTTCCAACACGCCGGAGAAGTCTACTCTGCCCGGACGCTTGCAGGTCTTTCGCGGCGTGGACAGCGACGGCCACTACGTCGGCGACATCGTGGGACTCGAAGAAGAAGAGATTGAGATTCCCGGCGCGGTCTCGGTCGAACGCCTCCTCGTTCCCTTCTGGGAGCGAGGCCGCTACGAGTCCATCCCTTCCATCACCAAACAGAAAGCCTTCGTCGAAGAACAACGCGCGCGTTTTCGCGACATCGAAAACTACCCGCACACCCTCAGCGACAAACTCCGCTCCCTGCGCGACGAACTGACAGAGCGCATGCGCGCCGACGAGTCGAACTGGCAAGCCGTCCTGCAACTGCCGGAAGAACTGAAAAGCAAGGATGAGGGATGAGGGATGAGGGATGAATAAGAACGAAGCAAGCTGACTGGCTTGAATGCTTTTTCTGATTCATCCTTCATCCCTCCCCTCATCCCTTATGATTATGCCTGAACCGTCGCCGCCCGCGCTCAACCTGTCGAAGAGAAAACTGCGCCTGTTCAAGTTCGCACTGCTGCTCTCCGCGCTCGTCTTCGGGCTGCTCATCGCAGAAGTCGCGCTCCGCATCATCGGTTACACCTATCCGGTCTTTTACACGACCGACGTGGTGCGCGGCTACGCGCTCCAACCCGGCGTGTCCGGCTGGTATCGCAAAGAGGGCGCGGCCTATATTCAGATCAACAGCGAGGGCTTGCGCGACCGCGAGCACGCGAAACCGAAGCCCCCGAACACCGTCCGCATCGCAGTGCTCGGCGACTCTTACGCGGAGGCTCTGCAAGTGCCGCTCGAAGATGCTTTCTGGGTCGTGTTGGAAGAGCGTCTGCGAAGTTGTCCCGCCTTCGCCGGGCGGCAAGTCGAGGTGATCAACTTCGGCGTCTCCGGCTACGGCACGGCGCAGGAGCTTTTGACTCTGCGCGAACGCGTCTGGGATTACGCGCCCGACATAGTGCTCCTCGCCCTGACCACCAACAACGACATCACGGACAACCTGCGCGCCTTCAAGCGCACGGAAGAGATTCCCTACTTCGTCTATCGCGACGGCCAACTCGCGCTCGACGATTCGTTCCTTCGGTCGCGCACGTTCCGTCTGCGCCACTCCGCTCTGAATCGCGCGGGACGCTGGATCAGAGATCACCTGCGCGTCATACAGGCTTTTCATCAAGGCCACTACGCCTTCAAAAACTACCTCGCATCGAGAAGAACGCCCGCCGCCGCCCCTGCCCCCCCTGCGCCTTCACCTTCTGCGCCCGGCGACGCCGCGCACGCTCAAACGACGAACGCCCCGGCGCAAAGAGACGCCGCTGCTGCTGCTGCTGCGGTGGCGACGCCTCCCGCCGCCGTAGTCATCTCCGACGAAGTCGGCATAGATAATCTCGTCTATCGCGAACCCGGCGACGCCAACTGGCAGGAGGCTTGGCGCGTAACGGAAGGACTCATCAAAGTCATGCGCGATGAAGTGCGCGGGCGCGGCGCGAAGTTTCTGGTCGTCACTTTGAGCAACGGCGTGCAGGTTCACCCGCAGCCCGCCGCGCGCGAGGCTTTCCTGCGGCGCGTCGGCGCGAGCGACATCTTCTACCCGGATGCGCGCATCAAGTCGCTCGGCGAGCGCGAGAACTTTCCAGTCATCATGCTCGCGCCCGAATTGCAACAATACGCGGAGCAACATCAAGCGTTCCTCCACGGCTTCGGGCGCGAACTCGGCAACGGCCACTGGAACTCAAACGGCCATCGCGTCGCGGGCGAACTGCTCGCGCAAAAACTTTGCGCCGTCGTCGGGAGAGACTGAGTTCAACTTGCAATCGGCTATACTTACGCCCGTCAATCTCCAACGTTAAGAAGGCACACCATGAAAACATCTCTGACGAACGAAACCACGCGCGACCTCGTCGCCCGCCTGCAACAGGCCAACACGGACTTCGCACGCGTCTACCCCGGCGAGACCGGACGCCGCCAACCCGTCCACACCGTCTACGGCGGCGCGCACCTCTTCAAATCCGACACGCCCCGACGCCTCGGCACGCTCGCCCTGCGCTCGCTCGAACAGTTTGCCCCCGACCCGCAAACATTCGCACACGCCGTCGGCCTCCCCGGCACGAAAGGATCAGTTGATACTGGCGCGGCTGACACTGACAAAGCCGACACGCTCGCGCGCACCATCTACGAGCGCGTGCAGGAGAAACTCACACGCGAGCCAATCGAAGACTTCCGCATAGACTTCGAGGACGGTTACGGCAACCGTCCAGACGCGGAAGAGGACAACCATGCGGAAGCGGCGGCGCGCGAAGTGGCCGCCGGGTTGAAGGCAGGCACGCTCTCGCCCTTCATAGGCATCCGCATCAAGCCCTTCACGGAAGAACTCCGCGCGCGCAGCATCCGCACGCTCGACATCTTCGTCTCCACGCTCGTCGCGGAAGCGTCCGGTGCGCTGCCCCCGAACTTCGTCGTCACGCTCCCCAAGATCACGATCCCCGAACAGTGCGCCGCGCTCGCCTCTCTCTTCGACGCGATGGAGCCGCAACTCTCGCTCCCGGCGGGCGCGCTCAAGTTCGAGATGATGATCGAGACCACGCAGTCAATCATCAACCACAACGGCGCGATCAATTTGCCGCTCCTCCTCGCCGCCGCGCGCGGTCGCTGCATCGCCGCGCACTTCGGCACCTACGACTACACGGCCAGTTGCAACATCACCGCCGCGCACCAGCACATGACGCACCCCTCGTGCGACTTCGCCAAGCACATGATGCAGGTATCTTTCGCGGGCACAGGTCTGTGGCTCTCCGACGGCGCGACCAACATCATGCCCGTCGCCCCGCACCGCGCTCAGGAAGGCACGCCGCTCACGCCCGCACAGGAAGACGAAAACCGCCGCACCGTCCAACGCGCATGGCGCATCCACTACGGCCACGTCCAGCACTCGCTCACCGGCGGCTTTTATCAAGGTTGGGACTTGCACCCCGCGCAACTCCCCACGCGCTACGCCGCCGTCTATGCCTTCTTCCTACAGAGCCTCGACGCCGCCAGCGAGCGTCTACGCAACTTCGTCGAGAAGGCCGCCAAGGCCACGCTCGTCGGCGACGTATTCGACGACGCCGCCACCGGACAGGGCTTGCTCAACTACTTCCTCCGCGCCCTCAACTGCGGCGCAATCACGGAAGAAGAAGCCTTGCAGCGTTCCAGCCTGACGCTCCCCGAACTGCGCTCCGGCTCCTTCGTCAAGATTCTCAACAGCAGGCAGAATCTATAAATTCGTTTGTGCTTTCTCCTGTGCGTATGCACACGATACGGAACACTTTGACACCTAATCGTGCGGATGCGCGCGCTTTGATGGTTGAAGAACGGCTAAATTCGGGTGTTTTTTTACTGAAACGCGTGTGGCACGGTGGTTGTTAGTTCATCCGGCGAGGTTTCGCGATGTTGCGAATTTCCAGTTGAAAGTTGAGGAGTGACAAAGATGAGAAGCAATGGTAAAGGGTTGTTGACGAAAGTGACGATGTTGGCGATGAGCGCGTTTCTGATGCTGCCGCTGGCATCCGTCGCCAGCGCACAAACTTGGGGCTACGGCCAGGATCGCCGTGACCGCCGCGACGACAGACGTGATCGCCGTGATGATCGGCGCGAAGATCGGCAGGATCGTCGCCAGGAACGTCGTGCGCGTCGCGGTAACGACGGCTATCCAAACTACGGCGGCTCTTTCCAACTTCGCCAAACCGCGCTGAACGCCGGTTACAACGAAGGCATCAAGGAAGGACGCAAGGATAACCAGAGAGGTGAACGCTACGACTTCGCCGATGAGAGCACCTATCAGAAGGCCACCAAAGATTACAGCTCGCGTCTCGGCGACCGTGGCTTGTATCAACGCTATCTCCGCATGGCGTTCGAGAACGGCTACAACGATGGCTACAGCGGCTACTAAAACTTAGCCGGTCAACATTAACTACAAACGGGAGTGGGAAGGACTTTAAAAGTCCTTCCCACTCCCGTTTCGCGTTTTCGTCGCGTGATGTTTCGCGAGAGACGCGAAAAGTCATCGTCTCCGTTGCGCCTTCATGCGCGCCTGATGAACTTCGCGGCGAGCCAGCCGACGAGAATCAAAATCGAGAGGATGATCCAATCGTAGCGGCTGCCGTAGGTGGCGGTCGGGAAGTGGTTGCTGATCATGGTGAAGACGACGGGCACCACCATGAAGGTGTTCTGCTTGGAGCGGAGTTTGGCTTGCGCGGCGAGGCGCGCGTCGGGCATCTCGCCCGCGCGAGTTGCGGCGATCATC
Source organism: Pyrinomonadaceae bacterium (assembly GCA_036009085.1). Lineage (GTDB taxonomy): Bacteria > Acidobacteriota > Blastocatellia > Pyrinomonadales > Pyrinomonadaceae > JAIVJZ01. Next base: position 10,421 of record DASYMM010000157.1, read on the forward strand.
TTGCGTTGCGCCGGAAGAATCCGCATCCACACGTTGGCGACCATCAACGTGCCGAGGAGCGCGCCCATGTGTATGTAGGCCGCGCGCCCGCTCAAAACGTGCGTCAAAAGATATGCGACACAGACGAGCAGCGCGTAGGCGACCGCGGCGAACGCGATCTCGTTTCTGCCGAGCGGCGAGAGCATCAGCAGGTCATAGACGACCCAACCGGCGATGAGCAAGCCGAGGCTGAACCCGACGGCGGCGGGCACGCTGATGTCGTAAACGTCCGTATCAACGAGCGCGCCGCCGAGGTAATAGACGAGCACGAGCAAGACCATCCCGCTCAGCCACGTCAGAGCAGCCTCCCAACGAAACCAGTGAAGTTCTTGCGTGCCCGGTTGCTTCTGCTTTTCCACCACGTAGAAGCCGCCGCTATGCACCATCCAGACCTGCGGCTTCTCACCGTCTCGCGACGCGCTTTCGGCTTCGGAGAGGCGCGCATCGAGCCACGTGAAATAATAGGTCGTGCCGACCCAGAGGATGCCCGCGAAGACGTGGAACCAACGCGCCAGAAGGTTGAGCCATTCGCTGAGGTTGGGATCGAGTCGCATGCAATTTAGCTCCCGCGATAGGTGGAATAGCCGAACGGGCTGACGAGGAGCGGCACGTGATAATGCCCCGCCTCTTCGCCGACGATGAAACTGATCATTACTTCGGGATAAAAACTTTCGACGCCCTGCGCCGCGAAATAATCCGCCGTGCGAAACGTGAGACGATAGACGCCCGCCGCCGGTCGCCCTCTCGAAAGATCGAGGATGTGTGTCGTGATCGCGCTCATAAGTAAAACGGGTTCGGGTTTCAAGTTTCAGGTCAGAAGGTTCTTCGTTCTTTAACTTGAAACCTGAAACCTGAAACTTTTACAAATCTGTCGTTAACAACTTTTCCAGACGAAGTCTCGTGATCTTCCTTTGCTCTTCGGCGGCGTTGCGTAGTTCCTTCCCTGCGTCGTTCGGCAGGCGTGCGCGAAGGAGCGCGAGCATCTCGGCTGCGGTCTTGCCCGTCGCGCAGACGATGAAGATGTGGCCGAACCGCTCTTCGTACACGCGGTTGGCTTCGGCGAGTTCGTCGAGCGTGGCCTGTCCGGCGTCGCGTGCGCCTGATTGTTCCTGCTCCGACCAACTTTGCGCTTGCGCGTCCTGCCCGCGCGCGGCACGCTTGCCCCCGATCTTCGGGTGCGCGGCGAACGCTTCGAGCCAATCCTCCTTGTCGAGGCTCCGCCAGATTTCATCCGCCGCCGTGAACAATTCTCGCGTCTCGCCGAACGGTCGCTGCGCCGCTAAGCCTTGCGCCCACGCTTGCGAGCCGCAACACTTGAGCAGTTCCCTCTCCGCCTCCGCCGCGTCGAGCGTGTTCAGGCGCGCGAGATTTTCGTGCATGGTCATAAGGCTCTAACTGCCCCGTGCGCGCCCTTATTCGTCTTCGACGTTTCCGTAGAGCCGCAGGCGACTGACGCCGCCGTCGGGGTAGATATGAAAGCGCACATGCGTCAGCGCGCCGTGCGGTTTCAACTCGTCCGTGAAGTGGTGGCGCGTGTGCGCCTGCAATTTGGTGCGCGCGAGAATCTCCGTCCACGCCGCGTCGGCAAGCGCATCAATATGCGCGCCCGCGTCGCAGCCTTCGAGCGAACAGCTTTCCGGGAAGTTGCCCTTGAAGTGCGAGGTGTCAACTTCGACTTGATGCAGACGCCCGCGCGCGCCGAGTTTGACGACGACCCAATCGTGGCCGGGGCCGCGCCGCCGCTTCGTCTCCCAGCCATCGCTCATGTTCGCCCCGCGACCGGGCATGATCAAATTATGACGATGACCGAAGAACATGTCGCTCGCCGCGAGCACCAGCCCGCCCGCTTCGACCGCCGCCAGATCGACGCGACCGCCGCGCGCCTTGATGCGCGTCCAATCCGGCGCGACCTCGCCGTACACGCGCAGACGCGCCACGCCGCCGTCCGGGTAAATCCTGAAACGCAGGTGCGTCACGCGCCGCTCGTTTTGAATCGGAAACGGATTCTGCGAGTCGCCGCGCAAGTCCGACACGGGCAGCAACTCGCTCCACTCGACCGCTTCGTCCAAAAGTTGTTCGACATCCGGCTGCCCGTCCACGGCGCAGGCTTCGAGCGAACACTGCTCCGGGTAGTTGCCCCTGAAATAACTCGTGTCCACGACGACGCCGCGAACGATGCCCGGCAGACCGAGCCGTATGAGGCACCAGTCGAAGCCGGGCGTGCGCCGACGGCGCGACTCCCAGCCGTCCATCCACTTGCCTCGATCCGTGTATTTGCCTTCGATGAAGACGGGCGCGCTCGCCTTCAACAGATTCTCCTTCGGCGCGAAGAAGTCGTCGTTGGCGTAAAGCACCGCGCCGCCCACGCGCTCCGCCGCCAAGTCAACCAGTTCAGTGAAATCCCTTTCAGTAGAATCTGTCATCTACGTGCCTCAACTTGCGGCGCGAGCAGCAGACCCGTCGCCGCTTCGTTTAAAAAGTTGCCGCGCTCGTAAATCTTCACGCCGCGCAAATACGTCGCCTCCACCACGCCGCTCAAAGTTCGCCCCGCATACGGCGTCAGCTTGTGCCTGTGATGCAGCATCTCAGGCTCGACTTTGAAACTTTGACGGGGACGAAAGACGACGAGGTCTGCGTCGCACCCGACTTTGATCGAGCCTTTCCGCTCCTCCAATCCGACGAGACGCGCGGGCGCGGCGGCCAGCCATTCGACGACGCGCCCGATCTCGTGGCCGCGCCCGCGCGCCTCCGTCCACACGACGGGCAGGCGCAACTGCAAAGAAGCGATGCCGCCCCACGCCGCGAGAAAGTCGCCCTCTTCGCGTCGCTTCAACTCCGGCGGGCACGGCGAATGATCCGAGACGATCATGTCGAGCACGCCCGCGTCGAGCGCGTCCCAAAGTCGCTCGCAATTCTCGCGCTCGCGAACGGGCGGGCAGCACTTGAACTCGGTCGCGCCGTCCGGCACGTCTTCCGCCGCGAAGGCGAGATAGTGCGGGCACGTCTCGGCGGTAAACTTCAACTTCTCCGCTTTCGCCGCGCGCAGCAGCGGGAGCGACGCAGACGACGAGTGATGCACGATATGCACACGCGCGCCCGTCTCGCGGCACAGTCGAACCATCAACGCGACGGCTTCATCCTCCGCCGCCTTCGGGCGCGAACGCAGAAACGTCTCATAGCGTCGCGGGTCGGACGCGCCCGCGTCGCCTAAAATCTCCCCGCGCGCAACGTTGCCGTGCTCCGAGTTCTCGCGCGCAACGTCCGCGTGCGCCAGCCCTGCGAGCGCGGCTTCAATCGGCGCGGGCGTCTCGGCGTGCACGATCAGGAGCGCGCCCATGCTCGCCAACTCAGGCATCGCCACGCGCAAGTCCGCTTCCGTGACGTGCTCGAACTCGTCCACGCCCGACGGCACGAGGAAGCACTTGAAGCCGAACACGCCGCCCTCGAACATGCGCCGGAGTTCCGGCGTGTTGCCCGGCACGACGCCGCCCCAGAAGCCAACGTCAACGTGGCACTTCCCTTCAGCCGCCGCGCGCTTCACATCCAAACTCGCGCGCGTCGTCGTCGCCGGAATGCTGTTCAGAGGCATCTCCACGAGCGTCGTCGCGCCGCCCGCCGCCGCCGCGCGCGTCGCCGTCCGAAAGCCTTCCCACTCCGTCCGCCCCGGCTCGTTGATGTGCACGTGCGTATCCACCAGCCCCGGCAAGACGACTTCATCGTCTCCCACTTCGACGAGCGGCAACCCGCGCGGCGCATCTGCAAACGAACCCACCGCGACGATGCGACCTTCGCGGACGTGAATCGCCGCCGCGACAACTTCATCCGGCAGGGCGACGCGGCGACCGCGTATGACGAACTCAGGCGCGTTCATTTTGTGTCGTGTGCGTTGTCGGACGCTCCAACGTCGGTCTTGAGAGTTGATAAAAAGTTCGCCAGCAGGTTCGAGGCGACGCGCAGGCGATACTGTGCCGTCGAGCGCATGTCGTCTATCGGCGCGATCTCTTGCGCGAGCATCGCGCAGGCGGCTTTGATCGTCGCTTCGTCGGGCGTCTGTCCGCGCAAGATGTCTTCCGTACGCGTGCAGCGCACCACGGTCGGCGCGACGCTGCCGAGCGCGATGCGTACATCGCTCACGCGCCCGCCGCTCGCAAGGCGCGCCCCCGTGGCGAAGCAGATTTTCGAGATCGCCTGCGCTTTGCGCGTGCCGACTTTGCGATAGTAAGTCCGCAGGTCGCCCGTCGTGCGCGGCAGATGAACGCGGTAAAGCAGTTCGTCTTCGCGCAGGTCCATCTGCTTGTAGCCGGTGTGAAACGTTCGATACTCGACGCGGCGCGTGCCTGCGGCGGAGACGAGTTCGAGTTCGGCATCATAGACGAGCAGGGCGGGCGGCGAGTCGGCGGCGGGCGAGGCGTTGGCGATGTTGCCGCCGAGCGTGCCGCGATTCTGGATGGCGATGCTGCCCGTCTCGCGCGCCGCCGCGCACAGGAGCGGAAACTCGCGCCGCATCGTCTCGTTGCGTTGCAGTTCCGTGTAGCTCGTGAGCGCGCCGAGCGCGACGTGCGAGGAGGTGACTTCGATGCCTTTGAGTTCTTTGAGATGGCGTATGCTCAAAAAATTCCGGTGCTGCAACACGCCGAATTCGAGGAGCACCATCAAGTCGGTTCCGCCCGCAAACGCGCGCCAGACGCCCGGCTCGCGCGCCAGCAGTTCGAGCGCGTCGCTCAAACTTCGCGGCGCGCGAAGCTCGTAGTCGGGCAGGTAGGCTCTCACGCTTTGTCTCCCGCGCACACGCTCATGGCGCGCAGAACGGCATCGAAAATTTTCATGTAGCCGGTGCAGCGGCAGAGGTTTCCGGCGAGTCCGTTGCGTATGTCTGCGTCGGTCGGCTGCGGATTTTCTTTGAGCAGACTCACGGCGGCCAAGACCATCCCCGGCGTGCAGATGCCGCACTGCGCGCCGCCGCACTCGATGAACGCCTCTTGCACGGCGTGGAGTTGCTCACCGCTGGCGACGCCCTCGATAGTCTGAACCTCAGCGCCTTCAACTTGCAGCACGGGTACGAGACAACTGTTGACGAGTTCGCCGTCAACGAGCACTGAGCACGCGCCGCACT
>DASYMM010000158.1:0-9435 GCA_036009085.1 Pyrinomonadaceae bacterium
AGATGTCGGGCGTGGTGCCGCGAGGGGCGCAAAGAAGGCCGGTGAAAAGACGGTCGAGGGCGCGAAGAAGGTCGGCGGCGCGATCAAAGACGCCGTGAAGCCGTAAGCGACCAAGGCGAGCGCAAACAATCAAAGGCGAAAGCCGCAGACGAAGAGGCCAGCAACGCCGGCAGTCTGTGGCTTTCGCCTTTTGCCGTCTAACGCGCGACGTTATCCTAATTATTCCCGCCTGCCTTCATCCGTCGTTTCGACAGCGCGAAGTGTTATAATTTCGGCGCAAACGTATTCGACGCCCGCGCGCGTGCTTATTTTCGGTTGAAGGAGTTTTCGGTTGTGACGGACACCGCACGTTTCACGCTCATCTGCCCCTGCTGCGAATCCACGCTCATCATAGACGCGCAGACCGGCGCGCTCATCTCGCACGAAGAGAAGACGAAGCCCATCGCCTCGTTTGAAGAGATGGCGAAGGGCATGGAGAAACAGAAGCAGACGCGCGACCAAATCTTCGCGCAGGAACTCGGCTCGCTCAAAGACCGCGAACGCATCCTCGAAGAGAAATTCCGCGAAGCCCTCAAGCGCGCCGAGAAGGACAAAGACACGCCCTACCGCAACCCGCTCGACATGGACTAGAGCGCGGCGCGTCATGTTCCGTTTCATCTCTCTAAGCAGGGAAGTCTTGACGCATGACGAGCGGCCTTCCAGATAGAACGAGTTTAATTACCTTTGCTCATCCGAGACGACCATCCACGGGTATGTGGATAAATACTTCTCCATGTCGAGGGTCATCTTTATAAACTTCTCGCCCTCTGGCCGCGACTGCTCCTGAACGGCCGCCGGATCGCCGGCACTTTCGTCAGCGTCTATCCCTTTGGCAAACTCGGGAAGCTCGCTTCGCTCGAAGCAGCCGGCCGCTTCGTAAACCGAGAGCGTCCTAAAGTTGTTGGCAATGACGCGCGCGTAAATTTTCTCGATATTAAGCGCGCCGTATAGCCAGCCGATCAAACTCAACCCCGAAAGAAGCATCAGCTTCGGGTCGCCTCCCCGTTCGCCGCGTATAAAATTATCCAACTCCGCGCTTTCTCCGCTGATATTGGCCGCGCCCACATGTCCTGTGAGCTTGTCCGACGCATCCTTGATAAGAAAGAGGATGCGTGTGTCGTCTTTGACGACGACCTCGTTCAGCCAATTCTTCGTCCGCTCGCTCGTCACTTCAAACTGCGTAAAGAAGAATCGTTTGAACCTTCGTCGCCAGTCAGCCAGTGAATTAACTATCGCTTCATCGTTGGCAAGGTGCCGGTTGATGGGAGTTAATAGACCCAGCTTTACGTTCTGATCATTTATGACAGGTATCTCCGTAGCAAAACCCGTGGGGAGATCATTCGCTCTCAGACCCTTCAAGGTTCTTATGATCTTTCTCTGCTGCTCATTCATCTCGCTCGTCACTCGGTATCTCTCCTTGCTATTTGTCCGCCCGCGTTGCTTCCGGTGAAACTCAAATATTTGGTCAGACCGAAGACTAACAAGTCAATTCTACCGGCGCGCGTGGCCTGTGCAATCCGCCGGACGCCGTTTAAGTTAAGCCTGCGGACAAACGAAGCGCGCTGCGTGAACCGTGGAAGTTCACGCGACGCGCTTGATGTATCCCTGAAAATGTTTGTTTATGCGACGGCGGCTTTCTCTTCGGGTCGCCAGCGCAGGACGGGTTTGCGCGCGGCGGCGGCTTCGTCGAGGCGTCCGATGCGCGTGGTGTGCGGTGCGTTGGTGACGAGTTCGGGCGTCTCCAACGCTTCGCGGGCGATGGCGCGCATGGCTTCGATGAACTGTTGGATTTCCTGCCGCCCGACGGATTCGGTCGGTTCGATGAGCATTGCGCCCTGCACGATGAGCGGGAAGTAGATGGTCATCGGGTGGAAGCCGTAATCAATGAGACGCTTGGCGATGTCCAGCGTGTGGACGCCTTTGCGCGCCTGCCGTTTGTCTGTGAAGACGACTTCGTGCATGGGCGCGGCCTCGAAGGGCTTGTCGTAGTCGCTCGTCAATCCGTGCGCGATGACGCGTGCGTTGAGGACTGCGGCTTCGGTGGCTTCGCGCAAGCCGTCCGCGCCGTGCGTCTCGATGTAGGAGAGCGCGCGCACGGCCATGCCGAAGTTGCCGTAGAAGGCTTTGACGCGACCGATGGTTTTCGGATAGTCGAAGTCCAACTTGTAGCGATCATCTTCGGCGCGGACGACGCGCGGGACGGGAAGATACGGTTCGAGTTCCTTCGTGCAGCAGCAGGGGCCGGAGCCGGGACCGCCGCCGCCGTGCGGTGTGGAGAAAGTTTTGTGCAGATTGAGGTGGATCACGTCCACTCCCATGTCGCCGGGTCGCGCCCAACCGACGAGCGCGTTCATGTTCGCGCCGTCCATATAAACTAATCCGCCCGCGTCGTGGACGATCTGACAGATTTCTTTGATGCTGCGCTCAAACAGCCCGACCGTGTTCGGGTTGGTCAACATCAAACCGGCCACGTCGCCCGCCGCGCACAACTCGCGCAGGGCGTCCAAGTCTGTCTGGCCTTCGGGCGTGGAGCGGACGGTCTTGACGGTGAAGCCGGAGAGATGCGCGGAGGCCGGATTCGTGCCGTGCGCCGAATCGGGAATGAGCATGACGTGGCGGCGGGGCTTGTCTCCTTCGCCCACGCCGTCGCGCGCGTCGAGGAAGGCGCGTATGATCATCACGCCGGTCATCTCGCCGTGCGCGCCCGCCGCGGGTTGCAGCGAGACGGCGGCGAGACCCGTGATCTCGGAGAGATGCTGTTGGAGTTCGTAGAGCAGTTGGAGCGCGCCCTGCGAATCTTCTTCCGAGGCGAGCGGGTGCAGGTTGGCGAAGCCGCGTATGCGCGCGACTCGTTCATTCAGGCGCGAGTTGTACTTCATCGTGCACGAGCCGAGCGGGTACATGCCGAGGTCAATGTTGTAGTTCCAAGTCGAGATGCGCGTGAAGTGGCGCACCACGTCAACCTCAGAGACTTCGGGCACGCCTTCCAGATCGTCCGTGCGACGAAACGCGGCGGGCAGTAGCTCGTCCAGAGGCGTTTCGTCAACGTCGAGCGCGGGCAGCATGTAGCCTTTGCGCCCCGTCTGCGAGCGTTCAAAGATCAGAGCCTCATTCTGCGTGATGTGCGTGCTGGCTTTCGTGTTCATCGGTTTCAAGTTTCAGGTTTCAGGTTTCAGGTCTGAGGCTTCGCGTTCTTTAACTTGAAACCTGAAACCTGAAACTTGAAACTTCATTACTTCATTTCGTCAGTTCTGCGAGTCCGGCGACGAGCGCGTCTATTTCGCTGCGCGGGTTGGTTTCGGTGACGCAGACGAGCAGGTCGTTCGGGCGTTCCGGGTAGTAGCGCGACAGGGCGAGGCCGCCCGTGATGTTGCGCTCGGCGGCGAGGCGGCGCAGCAGTTCGTCAGCCGCGACGGGTGCGCGCACGACAAACTCGTTGAAGCGCGGCGTGGCGGCGTAGGGCAGCGAGAAGCCTTCGAGTTCGCCGATGCGGCGCGCGGCGTAGGCGGCTTTTTGCGCGCATTGCAGGGCGACTTCCTGCAAGCCGCGCCGTCCGAGCGTCTCTAAATAGATCGTCGCCATCAGCGCGATCAAGCCTTCGTTGGTGCAGATGTTCGAGGTGGCCTTCTCGCGTCGGATGTGCTGCTCGCGCGTGGCGAGCGTGAGGACGAAACCACGCCGCCCTTCCTTATCGAAGGCGACGCCGACGAGGCGACCGGGCAACTGCCGCGCGTATTTTTCGCGCGTGGCGAAGAGGCCGAGATAAGGGCCGCCGTAGCTCAAGGGCACGCCGAACGATTGGCCTTCGGCGACGACGATGTCCGCGCCCGCCGCGCCCGGCTCTTTCAACAATCCGAGAGAGATGCTTTCGGTAACGCAGACGACGAGGAGCGCGCCGACCTTGTGCGCGCGTTCGGCGAGCGACTGTAAATCTTCGACGCAGCCGAAAAAGTTTGGCGATTGGACGATGATGGCCGCCGTCTGTTCGTCGAGCGCGTTTGCATCGTCGAAGTTCGTCGTGCCCGTCGTCTCGTCGAAGCCCGCGCGGACGAGATCGATTCCGGCGTGCGCGACGTAAGTTTCCGCGACGTGCAAATATTCGGGATGGAGCGCGCCGGAGACGACCACCTTGCGGCGGCGCGTGATGCGTTCGGCCATCAGGACGGCTTCGGCGACGGAGGTTGAACCGTCGTACATCGAGGCGTTCGCCACGTCCATGCCGGTCAACTGGCAGACGAGCGTTTGAAACTCGAAGATGGCTTGCAAAGTGCCCTGCGAGATTTCCGGTTGATAGGGCGTGTAGGCCGTGAAGAACTCGGAGCGCGTGATCAGACTGTCAACGATGGTCGGCTGATAGTGTGAGTATGCGCCCGCGCCGAGGAAACTCGGACGATGCGCCGCAGAGTTTTTGGCGGCGAGCGACTCGAAGCGCGCGATGAGTTCGGGTTCGGAGAGCGCGTCGGGCGTGTTGAGCAGTCCGCGCAGGAGTATGTCGGCCGGAATGGTGTCGAAGAGTTCTTCCGGTGCGTTCAGCCCGACGGAGCGCAGCATCTCGGCGCGCTCCTCCGGCGAGTTGGGAATGTAGCGCAACTTCGTCTTACTCCGTTAAAGTTTTGGTGTAATCTTCGTACTCGGCGGCGTTCATCAACTTGTCCACCTCGCCCGCATCCTTCAGGCGCAAGCGCAGCATCCATGCCTCGCCGTAAGGGTCTTTGTTGACCTTCTCCGGGTCGTCGTTCAGCGTCTCGTTGATTTCGGTGACTTCGCCGGACACCGGACAGTAGAGATCGGAAGCGGCTTTAACCGACTCGACCTGACCGAACACTTCATGCGCCTCAAACGTGTCGCCCACGCGCGGCAACTCGACATAGACCACGTCGCCCAACTGCCCCTGCGCGTGATCCGTGATGCCGACCGTGGCCGCGTCGCCCGCAACCCTCACCCATTCGTGATCTTTACTGTAGTGCAAATCCTCTGGAATGTTCGCCATGATGCTCCTTGAAAGATTGTCCGTTGTCCGTGGTCAGTTGTCGGTTGTTTTAGTCTGTCGTCAGTTGATCAACTCCGTCTTTAGCAACTCGCCCGGAAAGCCACAGGCCACGGACAACTGACCACGGACTACTGACCAGTCTTCTTCTCGCGTTTATAAAAAGGCACAGGGACGATGCGGGCGGCGATTGGGCGACCGCGCACGTCAATCTGTAGCTCCTGTCCTGCGTCCGCGTAGTGCGTGGGCACGTAGGCCAGCCCGATGTTCTTCTTCAAGTAAGGGGCGGGGCTGCCGGAAGTGACGCGCCCTAACCGCTCGCCGTTGATTAAAACGTCGTAACCGTCGCGCGCCACGCCGCGATCCGTGAGTTCAAAGCCGACGAGTTTTTGCCGGACGCCTTCGGCCTTCTGCTGTGCGAGGCGTTCGCGCCCAGTGAAGTCGCCTTTGTTCAATTTACAAATCCAGCCGAGGTTGGCTTCGTAGAGTGTCGTGGTCTCGTCAATTTCGTGGCCGTAGAGAGCCATCGCGGATTCGAGCCTGAGGGTGTTGCGCGCGGCGAGTCCGCAGGGCAGGATGCCTTCGGGCGTGCCGTGCGCTCCGGCTTCGAGTATGCGCTCCCAGAGTTGTTCGGCCTTGTCCGGCGCGGCATAAACTTCAAAACCATCTTCGCCCGTGTAGCCCGTGCGCGAGATGATCGCCGGAACGCCGTCAACCGTGCCTTCGCGGAAGTGGTAATACTTGATCTCTTCGAGCGGCGTCTCCGTGAGCGTTTGCAGAATCCGCACGGCGTCGGGGCCTTGCACGGCGATCTGGCAGAAGTCCGCGCTGCGGTTCGTGAGTTCCACCTGCTCGTCGCCGCGATGCGCGTTGATCCAGTCCCAGTCCTTTTCGGTCGTCCCGGCGTTGACGACGAGCAGCAGGTGATCTTCCGCGAAGCGATAGACGAGCAGGTCGTCAACCACGGTGCCTTCGGGCGTGGTGAGCGCGGAATAGTGCGCCTGCCCGTCGACGAGTTTGGTGACATCGTTCGAGCAGAGACGATTGACGAAGGGGATGGCCTGCGCGCCGCGCACTGCGATCTCGCCCATGTGCGACACGTCGAAGAGTCCGGCGTGGCGGCGCGTGCGTAGGTGTTCTTCGACCGTTCCGGCGGGGTACTGCACGGGCATGTCCCAACCGCCGAAATCAACCATGCGCGCGCCCTGCCGGCGGTGCGCGGCGTTGAGCGGTGTCTGCTTAAGTGCTTCGGGCGCAGTAGTCAAGCGGCTCTCCTAACGCTCTCAAATGAGATGTGTGGAACGCTGTAAATTATTGATGTTGACGAAGAAGAAAACCTAACATGCCGCGCTCAGTGCGTCAAGCAAGTTGGCCTGCGATAAAATTCGACCTAAAACCGGGCGTGAAACTTGGCCTTAAACTTGACTGCGGGCGAAATTCGATAGTAAGGTGGCCTGAGCCTCGCCGGTTCGCGAAAGCGACCGGAAGACTCCGTGTTTCGTCAGTTTTGTTGCCTCGCCGGGCATCCCCGGATCAAATTTTCGAGTCTAAAATCAGACCTTTGCGAAGCCTTTTCAAACGGTCTCGCCAATTTCCGGCCAACGCCGGTATTCGTTCCAGCGGGCGGCAATCGAGCCTTAACTTTACCGGCCGTAGCATCCCCCTCATGCCGGTAACTTTCCCATAACTTTATCCAGAGAGACGCGCGTTCACGCTTGCTCCGACTTCGCACTCACGCGGCCTCCACGGCTTTGACTCCACGCGCTTAAACGCTCGCGCCGGTTTTTCGCTCCATCTGTTTAGAGGATTTTTATTTGAAGAAAATGAGTTTTCCCCTTTCTCCAACTCCCTCTCCGGCGCGTCGTCGCCTGCGGTTCGTCTTCTTCGTCCTGTTGAGCCTGTCGCTGTGCGCGCCGGGCGCGAGCCTGTTTTCGTCTGCGCCGGTCGAAGCCTCGCCGCGCGTGCAGAAGAAGAAGAAAAGGGGACGGTCGAAGGGGCGTCGTGCAGACGTGCGACGCGCGCGGCAGGGAAGCGCGGCTTCGCAAACGCGCGCGGAGACGGCGCGGCCTGCGCCGATTGAGGAACCGGGCATTGGCGAGGAGATGGGCGAGCAGGAAGAAGAAGGCGACGAGCGCGAGGTGATTGACGCGCGCCGGGAGTGGTTTATGATGCAGCGCGCCTACCCGTTCGACACGCCGCCAGCCGGAGCGCGCCTGAAAGCTTATCTCTCGCGCCCGAAAGACGCGACGGGGAGCGCCAAAGACCGAAACTCCGCTTACGCCCTCGTGCCCACGTGGCGCAGCATCGGCCCTTCGCCGACGACGCCCGCGTTTCCGGCCAACTGGGGCGCGACGAGCGGGCGGCTCAACTCCATCGCCGTCCATCCCACGAACCCGGAGCTCATCCTGCTCGGCGCATCTACGGGCGGCATCTGGCGTTCGACCAACGGCGGCGGAAACTTCGCTCCCGTCAGCGACTCGCAGGTTGATCTCGCCGTCGGCTCAATCGCTTTCGCCAAGAGCAATCCCTCGATTGTCTATGCGGGCATGGGCGATCTCGGCAACGGCTATTTCGGCACGGGCGTCTTGAAGTCCACGGACGCGGGCGCGACGTGGGCGCGCGTCAGCAACAACTCGTTGCCGCCTCTGGGGACGACCGCCGAGATCGAAGTTGACCCGACGAATCCCAATCGCGTCTATGTGCTGCAAGCCACGCGCACGATGGCGACTTCCTACAACGATCCCAACCCCGACAGTAATATTTATCGAAACGGTTTTTATCTCTCCGAAGACGGCGGCGTGAACTGGCGTCGAACGATGTCAGGCAGACCGCGCGACCTCGCCGTCCATCCGACGAATCCGAATATTCTCTACCTCGGCATGAACCTCGTGGACGCGCTCGGCGTCATCCCCGCAGGCCCCGCCGGTCTCTACAAGTCTCTGGACAGCGGCGCGACGTGGTTGCCCGCGCCCGTCTATATCGCGCCCTCCGGCACAGGCACGACCGACGTGCGTGTCGCCGTGACGCCTGCCAGCCCCGATAAAGTCTATGTCATCTCCGGCACTCGTACGGACATTGACATAGTGGTGAGCAACAACGGCGGCCTCACCTGGTCGAACAAGAGCACGAACGCCGTTGACCCCGGCCAGTTCGGTTACAACTCTTACATCCACGTCGCGCCCAACGATGCGAACACCATCTACGTCGGCACGCGCGACGTTTACAAGAGCGACGACGGCGGCGACAGTTGGGCTAACCTGACGAGGAATTTCGTCTATCGCGCGTCGCAGAACGATTATCCTTACAGCCCCTTCAGTTCTAATTCGCATCCGGATCAACACGTCTTCGCCTTCGCCCCGAACGACGCGAACACGCTCTACATCGGCAACGACGGCGGCATCTCCAAATCATCCGACGGCGGCGCGGCTTTCTTCTCGCTCAACGCGTCGCTCACGCTCACGCAGTTCGTCGGCATCTCCATGCACCCGAACGACCCGAACATCTCCTACGGCGGCACGCAGGACAACGGCACGCAACTCCGCATCGCGGGCACGAACTCTTGGCGAGAGTTCAGCAGCGGCGATGGCGGACGCTCAATCGTCAACGCGGCGAATCCGGGCATGGTCTTCACCACCTACATCTACGGGCGCGTCAACCGTTTCACCAACAACGGGCAAACTTTCACCGGCACCATCGCCGACAACCCCACCTTCGGCGAGCCTGCGAGCAATCACCGCATCGGCTTCTATCCGCCGATGGTCGGCAACGGCGTTGACCAGACCATCTACTTCGGCACGTATCGCCTCTTCACCTGCACGAACTGCGACAACACGAGCAGAAGTTATCCGAACGCGCCCGCGAATTGGTCTGCGCCCGGCGGCGCGACCGACCTCACCAAAGGCTCGCCCGACGTGCTGAGCGCAATCGGCGTCGAGCGCAGGGCGGGCGCGCGGGTCATCTACACGGGCTCGGCGCAAGGCCGCGTCATGGTCACGCAAAGCGGCGGCGCGACTTGGACGGACATCACTTCGGGGCTGCCCAATCGCTTCATCGAAAGCCTCACGGTTGATCCGTCAAACGCGGCTGTCGCTTATCTCACCTACGGCGGCTTCGGCACGGGGCACGTCTTCCGCACGACGAACTTCGGCGCGAGTTGGACGGACATCGGCGGCACCCCCGGCCAGCCGAACGCCATCCCCAACGTCCCGGTCAGCGCGTTTCTCATTGACCCGACAACTCCGACGACGCTCTACGCCGGAACGGACATCGGCGTCTTTCGTTCGACCGACAACGGAGCGACGTGGGCGACTTTCAACAACGGAATGCTCCCCGCGGTCGTCACCGGATTTGCCACGAGCGCGAACGGCGCGATCCAACTCTCGACCTACGGGCGCGGCGCGTTCGAGTTG
>DASYMM010000159.1:0-3713 GCA_036009085.1 Pyrinomonadaceae bacterium
GCGATCAGCATGCGTTTAAGTTCCTCTGTGGCCGACCGTCGCTAGAGAGCCGACACAAGAAAGCGCCGTTCGCGCGGAGTCTGTTGCTACAGCCACACGTTCGCGAACGGCGTCGAAGTTTTCATGTTTGACAGTTACCGCGCCCGCCTGCTCGTCCCGGCGTTAGAGCGCGTTCACACTCCGGCGCGCTGGTGCGTTTGTTTCCCGTGGGACGCCGGACATGCACGCGGAGCGCGCGCTTTTGCTCTCACGCAGCCGTAGCAGCCTACGTGATGTGAATTTCCTCTTCCTTGTTGACGTGCCGCAGGAAGTAGAGCAGCGCACAGACACAGGCCACCACCGCCAGCCCGATGGCATACCACAGCCAGCTCTTATTGCCTTGCGACCCCTCGGATTGCAGGAACTTCACAAAGTAATAGAGAGCGCCGACACTGGCGATGAGACCCACTACCCAATAGACGATGTCCAGAATACGATTCATGTTTGACCCTCCGGCGTTAGTTGTTAAACGAAATGATGGCTCGTGAACCGGCGACCAATCGCAACGAATTATCTAAAATTTACGCCAGACTTTGTCGGGACAGACGTTTCAGAGACGAAACTTTATGTGTACGGCGGTTATGTTACCGCCCCCGCGCGCCGAAAAGCAAGGATGAAGGATGAGGGATGAGGGATGAATCGGAACAAAACCCGAGCGATTGAATACCCTCTCTGATTCATCCTTCATCCCTCATCCTTCATCCCTTCAATATTAGCCTGCGGTCTCCGGCGCGGCGGGTGATGCGCGCGCGGTCGAGATATTCGAGCAGGGGGATGGCGTACTTGCGCGAAACCTGCGCGAGGTCTTTGAAGGCCGCGACATCAATCAGGCGTTCGGGTTCGTGGCGCGCGGCGTACTCGCGCAAAGTTTCCACCAGATGCGCCAGCGGGTCGCGATGCAGGAGCAGGTCGTTTGTCACGCGCACGAGCGCGCCGGAGTCAATCAGGAGTTGCAGGATGTTGCGCGCGTGTTCGCGCGTGATGCCCTTCGCGCCCGCGACCGAAGACGTGGCGCGTGCGAGCGCGTCGTCAAAGGTCGGCGCGGCGAGCGCGGCTTCGAGGTAAATCTGTTCGAGGCGGGCGCGGAGTTCGGCGTCCGCGCCGGAGAGCGCGAGCGTGTGTGTGATTGCGCGCACGATGTCGCGTTCGGAGACGAGCACGCCCGCGCGTTCCGCCGCGGCTAAGACGGCGCGAAAGACTTCCGGCGCGACGCGCGCAAACTGTCGCTCGCGCAGAGTTTCGCGCGCGAGGCCGCGCTGCAAAGGCTCGCGCCGGTGATGCGCTTCCACCTCGACGCGCGCGGCTTCCAACAGGCGCGCAAAAATCTCCCGCCCCAGATAGACGCCTTCCGCGTCCACGAGCGCGCCCGCGCGTTCCGCTTCGGCGAGCACGGCGCGAAAAATTTCCGGCGCGACGTGCGCGAACAGACGCTCGCGTAAAGTTTCGCGCGCGAGGCCGCGCTGCAAAGGCTCGCGCCGGTGATGAGCCGCCACTTCGGCGCGCGCGGCTTCGAGGAAGTGCGTGAAAAACTTGAGACCGAGATAGACGCCTTCGGCTTCCACCAGCACCCCGCGCGCGACGGCTTCCGACGTGGCCGCGTCGAGCGTCTCGTCGCGCCAGCCGGTGCGCGACGCGAGATCTGCTCTCTTGAGTCCGCCTTCGCCCGCCGCTTCGACGTAGAGCACGACGCGCGCCGCCGCGTCCGCCCCCGCCAGCGCAGAGAGACGCGCGCGCGCCTCGACGCGACGCGCACGTCCGCGATGCTTTGCGGCGAACGCATCGAGCACGCGCCCGCCTGCAATCGTGCGCTGCGGCGAATAAGAACGGATGATGAAGCGTTCGTCCGGCAAAGCGGCGACGGGCGATTCGAGGCGCAACTGCGCGAAGCCGCGCGCGCCCGGTGCGATCTCGCCCGTCTCTTCCAAGACCTGCACGCGCGCCAGCACTTCCGCCGCGCCGAGATGCACGCGCACGCGCGCACGCGAGCGAACGGGGCGCGGCGCAGTCGGCAGCACTTCGAGTTCCGTGTCTATGATCTGCGTGGCGCGAAGTCTCCCGGCGGGCGCGAGCGTCATGCCGCGCTCTATCGAACTTGCGTCTACGCCGCCGAGGTTGATGGCCGTGCGCTGTCCGGCCACGGCACGCGGCGTCGCGCGCCCGTGCACTTGCAAGCCACGCACGCGCACGCGCACGCCCGCAGGCAACAACTCCAACTCGTCGCCTTCCGCCATCTCGCCCGCGACGAGCGTGCCCGTCACGACCGCGCCGAAGCCCCGCATCGTGAAGGCGCGATCCACCGGCAGGCGCGCGACCGACCGCGAAGAACGCTCAGGGATGTGAGCCGCGACTTCGCGCAGGCGCGACTTTAATTCGTCGAGTCCCGCGCCGCTGCGCGCGCTCACGGCGACGAGGGGCGCGTGTTCGAGAAACGATCCGGCGATCAACTCTTCCGCATCCGCGCGCACGAGTTCGAGCAGTTCGTCGTCAACGCTGTCAATCTTCGTGATGACGACGAGGCCGTGGCGCACGCCGAGCAGTTTGCTGATGTCGAAGTGTTCGCGCGTCTGCGGCATCACGCCCTCGTCGGCGGCGATGACGAGCGCGACGGCGTCTATGCCGTGCGCGCCCGCGAGCATATTTTTGACGAAACGCTCGTGGCCGGGCACGTCTACGAAGCCGACGCCCACGTCTCCGAGCGAGAGTTCGGCAAAGCCCAGATCAATCGTGATCCCGCGCCGCTTCTCTTCCGGCAGGCGATCCGCATCCACGCCCGTCAGCGCGCGCACGAGCGTCGTCTTTCCGTGGTCAATGTGTCCGGCGGTGCCGACAATAATTGATTTCATAGTTTCAAGTTTCAGGTTTCAAGTTTCAGGTTAAATGCTAATGCTTCAGACCTGAAACTTGAAACCTGAAACTACTTCACAATCTCGAAATCAATCCATTGCGTCGTGATGCGTTGACGGTCTTTCGGTTTGGCGAGTTGGTCTGTGACGACGACTTGGAGGACGTACTCGCCGGGCGCGGCGTCGGGCGGGAGGCGCAGCGTGCCGCCGGCAGAGAGGCGGGCGGGGTCGGTTTGCGTGCCCGGCTCGAAAGGAATTTCGGGGCTGGCGAGTACTTCGCGTCCGGCGCGGAAGAGTCGCACCTGCGTGGTCAGTTGCGGGCGGCGCGTCGTCTTGTCGAGGCGCGGGTTGTAGATGACGTAGGAATAAGCGAGCGGCGTGGCGGGGCGGAAACGGCGCAGCGAGAGATGCGTGGCGGAGGGCACGGGCGAGAGCGCGGCTTCGGCGGTCGCACCGGGCGGGAGCGTCGGCGCGCCGCCTTGCGCGTCCGCTTCGCCGACGACGAGGCCGGAGAGCGCAAACTGTTTCTTGCCGATGTCCGGCACTTCGACAAACTGCCCGCTCGTCCCGAATCTCCCCGAAGCCGCGTCGCGCACGACGACGCGCAACTGGAACGCGCCCGCCTGTTTGAGCGGCACGTCCGCGCTGTAGCTGAGACCGTGGAGCAGTATGTGGCGATAGGTGTCTGCGCCGACGCGGACGGTGTGCGTGCGGTTGAACTCGTCGGCCACGCCGCCCGACTCGCCGAAGGTGAGTGCGGCCACGTCGAGCACGGCTTTCTTTGTGCCGCCGGGTTCGTCCGTGAAGGTGATGTCCTGCGCGTTGATATGC
>DASYMM010000160.1:0-4532 GCA_036009085.1 Pyrinomonadaceae bacterium
CAATCCGAGCATCTCCGGCGGCACGTCCGGCGACGCAGACGTGGAACTGTCCGAGTCCAAAATCGCCTTCATCTCGAACGCCGACGCCATCCGCAACTTCAACGACACGGCCTTCACCCTCAACAACGCCGACGGCAACGCGGAAGTCTTCGTCGCCACTTATGACGGCGCGTTGACCACCGGCGTCACGCAGGCGTCGCGCACGCAACGGGAGAACGCCGGCAGTCTCGTCAACGTGCTCAATCCGGGGCCGCGCATCAGCCGCGACGGAAGGTTCGTCGCCTTTGAATCGGTCGCCGCCAACCCCGCCGCGAACGCCGCGACGAATGAACAGACGCGCGGCCTGTTCGTCTATACCATCGCCAGCGACACGTTTACCCTCGTCGGGCCGCGCGGCACTTTAGCCACCGACGAAGACCCGACGCTGCGCGCCCCGGTCTTCGCGGGCACGGGCGACAGCACCCAACTCGTCTTTACTTCCGGCCTCAATTTCACCCCGACCGGCACGCGCGTCGCGCTCGCCGACACGACGGGGATGAATCCGCTCGGCTTCAAGCAAATCTACTCGCTGCCCGTTCCGTTCACCACGACATCGCAGACCATCACGCGCCTGACGAACTTCACCAGCGGCGGCACCGCCGCGCTCCAACCCTACGTCGGCAACACGACGGAGCGCATCGCTTTCAGTTTCAACGGCGAACTCGGCGGCGGCAACGGCACGGCCACTCTGGAAACCATCTCCTCTGCGGAAGCCTTCTACCTCGTCGTGCCGCCCGCGCCTGCGAGCGACACGTCCGCAGCCGCGAGCGCGCTCTCTTATTTCACCGGAGCCACGGCGCGCGAAGTGGTGACGCCCGCCGCATCGCCCACGCCGACGCCTTCGCCGACTCCTGCGGCGACGCCCATCACCGGACTCGCGCCCGGCATGATCGGCATCGTCCGCGCTCCCGCAACGGAAGGCGCGGTGAGGTTTGCCGCAGCCGCCACGCGCATCTGCGAACCGCAAACTTTCTGCGACGCCGCTTCGGAATCGCACCGCCGCCCGTCGCTGCCCGTCGAACTCGCGGGCGTCTCGCTCTCGATCAACAACGCCGCCGCCGGTCTCTACTTCGTCAGCCCGACGGAGATTCAATTCGTCGTTCCGCCCGGACTCACCGCGCTGACAGGCTCGGCCACGTATCCGGTCACAATCCACGTCAACGAAGCGGGCACGGTCAGGACGATCCGCAGCGCGCTGCAAATCGTCGCCGCGCAGCCGGACATCTTTACGAGGCAGGACGCGCCCACGCGCGCATCCGTCTTCAACGTCACCAACGGCACTTCGATGGCCGAGCCAGCCGACGGCTTCCCCGTGACCTCGCCCAACATGGCGGGCACGGCTAGTCCAACCATCCTCGCCATCTTCCTGACGGGCGTTCGCAATCCCTCGATCACGCGTGCCAACGTCACGGTCAGCATCGGCGACCGGAATTTGACCACAACCGACATCCAACAACTGACCACCGGCTCAGAGCGCGCCTTCATCGCGACGGACATGCCCGGCGTTGACCAGATAAACGTGCAACTACGCGCCGACATGGCCGGACTCGGCGACCAGCCGCTCGTCATCTCGGTCACGGTCAACGGCCAGACTTTCACGAGTCGCCCCGCCGCCACCGCGCCGCGCATACGCATCAGGTAAGCGCGCCGTCGAGCGTTCGGCGACAAGCAACGCCCAAAAGCCTCTCAGTTTTCCAAGTGGATGCTGAGAGGCTTTTTGCGTGTGGGAAATTGAACTCGATCAAAGGCACTCACCGCAGAGACGCGAGAGCCAAGCCGCGGAGTTGACGCAGCGGAACAGAGCAAACTCTCTGCGTAAACTCCGCGTTCCGCTCTGCGTCTCTGCGGTGAAGGTTTTATCCGTTATAATCTCGCGGCAAGTCATCAAACTGAACAAGTAGATTCCGCCCGCTTTAGTTTCAGTGTGGGCGCACGTGATCGTTTGCAGCATGCGTATCGCAATTGACGGGATTCCGCTGGCCGAGTCGAAAACCGGCATCGGTCATTACACCTTTGAACTCGCGCGCGGGCTGGCGGCTCTCGCGCCCGAATACGATTTCGAGTTGGTCGCGCACGTCCCCATCGAGACGGCGGTAGAGGGCGCACCCGACGAGCCTCTGCCCGCGAATCTGCGCGCCGTGCACGCGCGCGTCAATGCCCTCTCCCGGCGTTGGTGGACAATCGGCCTGCCGCTCTACGTGCAGCACAACGGCATCACGCTCTTTCACGGCACAAACTACAAAATCCCGCTCTGGAATCGCTGCCGCACCATCGTCACCATCCACGATCTGTCGCTCCTCCTGCATTCGCACACGCACGAAGCGGAACTCGTGCGCCGCGCACGCCTGCGCCTGCCCGCCACCGCGCGCATGGCCTCCAAGATCATCACCGACTCGGAGAGCGTGAAGCGCGAAATCTGCGAGCACCTCAAGGTCAGACCGGAGAAGATCGCCGTCGTGCCGCTCGCCCCGCGCCGCGCGTTTCGTCGCGTCGGGACGGACGTGTCGGCTGCGGCTCGGCGTCGGCTCGGCGTCGAAGACGAGTTCCTACTGTTTGTCGGGACGGTCGAGCCGCGCAAAAATCTGTTGACGCTCGTGCGCGCTTTAGAGGACTTGACGCGCCACACCAGCCTGCGCCCGCAACTCGTCATCGCAGGCCGCAAAGGTTGGTTGACGGAAGAACTCTTCGCGCTCATCGAACAATCGGATTTGAGCAAACGCATACTTTTTACCGGCTACATCTCTGACGAAGACCTCGCCGCGCTCTATTCCTCGTGCCGCGTGTGCGTCTACCCGTCGCTCTACGAAGGCTTCGGCCTGCCGCCGCTCGAAGCGATGAGTTGCGGCGCGCCCGTCATCACGAGCCGCATCCCGGTCATCATGGAGACGGTGGGAGAGGCGGCGCGTCTCGTCGAACCGACGAACGTGGCGGAACTGGCCGCGAGCATCGCCGAAATATTCGGAAGCGAGGCGGAACGCGCACGCCTCTCTGCCATCGGCAAAGCGCGAGCCGCAGAATTTACGTGGGAGCGCACGGCGCGTTTGACGCTGGACGTGTACCGCGAAGTTTTGCCCGTGCTGACGGGAAAGTCGCGCGTGGCAGCGAGTGCGTGAACTTGTCGCGCGAAAGATACGTAGGACACTACCACTTCCAGACATTCCTTGCGCCGCCGTCCGACCTGGAATAAAATTCCGCGCCATGAAAAGACCATTCCTCTTAAGCCTGCTGGTCTTCGCGCTTCTCTTACTAACCGGCTGCCCCGCACGCCAGCGCGTGATCGACCGCTTGCGCCCGAACGACACGACAGAGAGCTATACGTCGCCCGCCGTCGGCACGACGCCGCTCTATTGCCATCCTTCGGTGTGCAGGCCGGGTTGTGCCAGTTACCCGGCGTGCGGGCGTTGAAAATGAGACCGCGCAAGCGAGTTCTTGATTCTTCTTTGCAGAAGTTTAAATTGAAAAGGCCAGCCCGTTGAAAGGCTGGCCTTGAAATTGGTTTGGCGTGTGCGGCGTTTAGTGGCGGTTGCGGTATTCGCCGGAATAGACGAAGCCCCAGACCATCGTTTTGTAATCGCCGGGATGGTTGCGCAAATAGTTGAGCCAGTTGTCGTAGCCTTCCTGTTCGGGGGCGCGGCGCAGGTAGCCGTAGTATTGCATCGCGACGAAAGCCGGATCGTATTCTTTCGCGTAGAGTTCGCTGCTATCCACGATCTTGCGCAGGACGCTCGCGCGCGACTCAGTGCCGTTCGTCAGACCGGCGATGAGTTGGTCTTTGTTCGCCACCGTGACGCCCGCCGTCTGGAGCACTTTGTTGACGAACTCTGAAGGGCTGAGGCTCGCCGGATAGGCGGCGGTAAAGTCGCCGCGCGCGACCCAGTTGAGCGCAAAGGCGTTGCGCTTGGCGTTAACTTCGGCTTCGGTTTGTCCGGTCACGCTGCGCATCCCCTCGATCATCTCCGCGTAAGTCGGCAGGCGATTGAAGCTCGCCTTGTAGTAGCGATAGACGCCGCCGCCTTTGTACTGAAACTCGACTGACTGAAAGAAGCTCTGCGAGACGAGCACGCGCTTGCCGTTGACGCCGTGCAGGCAGTTGGGGTCGTTCTGGCAGGTATCGAGCACGCGCATCCACGCGGCGAAGCCGTCGGCTTCGGGGAAGCGGCTCAGAAAATCTATGTACTGCTGCTGGACGAAAAAGTCGCTGTCGTCAATCGTGATGCGTGTATTCGTCCCCGGACGGAGCCGGACGGGTTTGACGCGCACGTCGCCGTAGAACAGTTCAGAGGGCAGCGAAGGGTCTTCGGTGACGACTCTGAGCGTCGGCGCGCTCTGCCCTTGCGCGAGCGCAAAAGAGGCGCACAGGCTGGTTAAAAATAAGGCTACGACGAATCTACGCATGTTTCTTTACTCCGGTACTCTATAGACGGTGGGACTGTTTTTCTGTAGCTTAAGGATTCCTGTGGGAGAGCCGGGGCTACTCGAACGCTCTTGCCGCG
>DASYMM010000161.1:0-23591 GCA_036009085.1 Pyrinomonadaceae bacterium
CGCCGTCACGCACGAACTCAAAACGCCGATCACCTCGATTCGCCTCTACCTCGAAACCTTGCAGACGCGCGAGGTGGACGAACAGAAGCGGCGCGAGTTTTACGCCGTGATGCTGGCCGACAGCGACCGCCTCCTGCACACCGTCGAACAGGTTTTGCGCGCCGGACAGAGCGGGGGCGCGGCGGGGCGCAAGCGCGCGAGCGACCCCGTGATTGATCTCGGCGCAATCGTGCGCGATTCGCTCGAACTCGCGCGCACGCGCTACCCGCAACTCGACGGCACGGCGTTCAGCTACGCCGAGAAATTCAGAAACGGCGAGCGCGCCCTCGTGCGCGGCGACGCGGAAGAGTTGCGCGCCGTCGTCTCGAATCTGCTCGACAACGCCGTCAAGTATTCGCCCGACGAAGTGCGCGTCTCCGTGCAGGTGATGACGATAGACGCGCGGCGTCTGGCCGTGCGCGTCAGAGATCAGGGCATTGGCATCCCGCAGGCTCAACTCAAACGCATCTTCAAACGTTTCTACCGTGTGCCCGGTCGCCTCATGGCGCGCTTCAAGGGCACGGGGCTTGGTCTCTTTATCGTGCAATCGCTCGTCAAGAAACATGGCGGGCGCGTCTATGCCGAAAGCGAAGGCGAGGGGCGCGGCAGCACCTTCACGATTCTCTTGCCGCGCGCGGAAGAGGGCAGATGAAGGCAAACGTGCTCATCGTCGAAGACGAACGGCATCTCGCCGACGGCCTGCGCTTCAACCTCGAAGCCGAAGGCTACGTGGTGGAGACGGTGGCCGACGGCGAAACCGCGCTCGCGAAATTAACGGGCGCGACGCAAGCGCGCTTCGACGTTGTCGTACTCGACGTGATGCTCCCCGGCATGAATGGTTTTCAGGTCGTCGCCGAACTGAGGCGGGCGGGTCAGTTCGTTCCCGTCCTCATGCTCACGGCGCGCGGTCGTCCCGAAGACGTGCTGCGCGGTTTTGAAGCGGGCGCGGACGATTACCTCCCCAAGCCCTTTGAACTCTCGATTTTGATCGCGCGCCTCAGCGGTCTGCTGCGCCGCCGCGAATGGCTGCATCAAGACAGGGAACAGGCGGCGGCGACGAACCGGCGCACGCTCGAAGCGGGCGCGTCGAAAACGTCTGCGGGCGAGACGGAGGACAAGGCTTCGCGTCGTGCGGCGGAAGAGTCGTTCGAGTTTGACGGGAAGACGATTGACTTCGATGCGTTGGAGTTACGCGTGCGGGAGCGCACGGTGCGCCTGACTTTGATGGAGGCGGATTTGCTGCGTCACTTGATACGCCATGCGGGGCGCGCCGTCTCGCGCAAATCAATGCTCGAAGAGGTCTGGAACCTGCGCGAAGACACGGACACGCGCGCCATCGATAACTTCATCGTCCGCCTGCGCAAGTACATCGAAGAAGAACCCGCCAAGCCGCGACATCTGCTCACCGTGCGCGGCGTCGGCTACCGCTTCATCCCCAACCCTAAAAGCAGTGACGAGTGACGAGTGACGAGAAAAAGCCGTGAAGCGTGAAGCGTCAATCGTGAATAGGAAGAACTGTCTTTCTCTATTCACGATTGACGCTTCACGCTTCACGGCTTTTCTAACTCGTCACTTGTCACTCGTCACTTGTCACTGTTTCCCCTGACTGAGCCGCTGATCTTCTTGCGCGTGGTTTCGCCGGTGCGGAGGACGGGCAGCCCCTCGTCCACTTCGGCGTGCGGGCGCGCGATGACGTGTGTGGCGACGACTTTGCCGACGCGCGAGGCTGCCGCCGCGCCCGCGTCAACCGCCGCGCGCACCGCGCCCACCTCGCCGCGCACAATCGCCGTCACGAGTCCCGCGTCAATCTTCTCGTAGCCGACGAGTTCGACGTTCGCCGCTTTGACCATCGCGTCAGCCGCTTCGATCATCGCCACGAGTCCCATACATTCCACCATGCCGAGCGCATCCATCCTCTTGTCCTCGCTAGTTTCTTTGCCCTGCGAAATTTTGCGTCGCCGCAGCACCGTTACCGTTATTGCAGCGCGTAGATTCTACTTGAAATTAATCGTCACGTCAGCGGTCAACTTCTGTCGGTCGGGCTTGACGGAAAACTCTATCTGCGGCGGACGCCTGCCCGGTCGCAAAATCTGCGGTAGAGCCTTCTGCATAAACTCCTCCGAGTAGTGTGCGTCATAGACATCGCCCGTTTGCAGTTTCCACAAGGCTTTCAGACGGCTGGTGTCCGCCGCCGATAGCCCCTTGATGTCGAGCGTCCCCATGCGAAACTGATCGCCTTCCCTGACGTTGATGCGATAGGTGACGCGCCGCGTCGCATCCGCAAACTCGACGCTCGGCTTCAAACTCAAAAACAGGTAGCCGCGCCGCCCGTAAGCTTTCCCCACCGCCATCAGAGCCTTGTCAATTTTCAACCCGTCGGCCAACTCGCCCGTCTTCATGCCGAACACGGCATCGAGTTCGGCGGCGGAGAGAGCGGCGTTGCCCTCCCAGTCGGCGCGCTCCCACGAATAAGCCGCCCCCTCCTCGACGGGCACGGAGACGTTCGCGCCGTTCGCGCACTTCTCCGTCGCGGTCGCGGCGGTCGCGCGCGGTTGTTTGAAATTCACGCGCAGGTGCCCGCGCTCGCGGTAGAGCGGTTTGAGCGTGCCGTCGGCAAAGCCTTGCATGAACTCCTGCGAGTAGTCGGCATGCATGACGGGTTTGGACTGACCGATCAACTCCGTCTCCGGCACCGCCGCAGCCCCCGGATACTCCACCGCGCAGATCGGGATACGCATGCCGCCCACGCTAAAGATATGTTTCGCGTTCGTCCCCGCCACGCTCGCCGAAGAGATGTATTCAACCTGCGCCGGAATTTTCCGCTCGGCAAGCAGGAGCATCAGTGCACGCGTGATGCTAGCCACCGCGCCGTCCGTTTCAGGAGCCGTCCCGTCGAACGACGGCAACACGTTTTTCACCGCGCGCTTCAGTTCCTCTTCGCTGAACCAGACGAAGTTATCGAAGACGACCGGAATGTTGTTCTCTCTCTTCGCCTCTTCGACTTCAAACGTGACCGTCGCCGCGTCGCCCTGCGTGCGATAACGATAACTGAGACGCGTGAAGAGTCCTGTAGCGAGCAGTTGTTCGGCGGCGGCATCGAGCGCGCCCACGTCTACAAGTTGCCCCGTCTCCAAACCGCTCTGCCCGATCAACTGTTCTTCGCTCATGCGTTTCAAGCCCGTCACTTCAATCTTCTGCAAACGCATCTTCCCCGCCGGAGCCGTTTGCTGCGCGCCGACGCAGAGCACAGCAGACAACATCATTCCAAGTAAAAGTAATAAACTGCGCGCCGACCACATGCCAACCCGGCGAAATTCCAGCCGCGAGCGAAAAGCCATTCACAACACCTCTAGTTTCTCAGAGATTGAATCGGCGCGGGGAGGTGGTCGCCTCCTCGACCATCGCGAAGAGTTTCATACATTCCGCAATGCCGAGTGCTTGCATACAGTCGCCTTACATTTTAAGAAGGCAACTGATTATTAGGCGATTCGGACTCAAGCTGCATACTCCTAGCGTCTTCTTCCCAATCTTTCGGATCAACTTTGAACTTACAGGCTTCAAGTTTGCGTAACTCTTCAAATCTATTAGTGGCTTTCGATTTAATATATTTCCACGCTTCATTAAACGCTGGCAAAGATAAGGTATCCTTGATGCCGTCCAGCCAAGTTTCCCATGTTTCATCGCTGATCTTATTTGTTTGTCGCAAAAACACTTGCTCATTTGACAAGTCAATATAATGATAAAAAAACTTCAATGTTGCGTCATATTCTTCTTTAGTAAGCATTTCGCCTAGCAAAGCCTCAACCGGCATTTGCTGTATTATTTCTCTGTATTGCTGTGCTAAGCCATCCTCAAACTGCGTCTTGGCTTGTTTCTTTGTCAGCTTAAGTTGCCACCAAGCTAAACCAACGCCAACTGCTGTTGCCGCTGAAGAAAGAGTGCCAACTATAATTGCTACATCTGCCCAACTCATTATTAAACATTCATATCAGCAAGCACGCGTAAAGCCAACGCCTGCACCTGTGCCGTCGCCTCTTCGCGGCTCTGCCCGTAAGCCAGCACGCCCGGCAGGTCTAAGACTTCAGCGATCCAGCGTCCGTCGTCCTCTTGTTCAAGTTCGATAGTTAATTTCATAGGTCGCTCCGCTGCTCTTCAATATCATACTCCCGCGTGCATGAAGCGGCACAACTTCCGTCCTCTAGTTTCTCAGCGATTGAATCGGCGCGGGGATGTGGCCGCCGCGACGTATGAAGTCGGCGCAGTTGAAACTGTTGACGGGCATGACGGGCGCGGTGCCTAAGAGGCCGCCGAACTCGACCATGTCGCCGACCACACGACCCGGCGCGGGGATGATGCGCACGGCGGTCGTCTTCGAGTTCATCACGCCGATTGCCATCTCGTCGGCGATGATGGCGGCGATGGTCTCGGCGGTGGTTGCGCCGGGCACCGCGATCATGTCGAGGCCGACGGAACACACGCTCGTCCAAGCCTCCAACTTCTCCAGCGTCAGCGCGCCGACGCGCGCCGCGTCAATCATCGCCGCATCTTCCGAGACCGGGATGAACGCGCCGCTCATGCCGCCCACCGCGCTCGAAGCCATCACGCCGCCTTTCTTCACCGCGTCGGTCAGGAGCGCGAGCGCGGCGGTGGTGCCGGGTGCGCCCGCGCGCTCGAAACCGAAGGCTTCGATGATCTCCGCCACCGAATCGCCCCGAAGCGGCGTCGGCGCGAGCGAGAGATCAATGATGCCGAAGCGCAAGCCGAGACGCCTGGCGGCTTCGCGTCCGACGAGTTCTCCGGCGCGCGCGAGTTTGAAGGAGAGTTTTTTGATGAGGTTTGCTAGTTCGTGCAAAGGCAGGTCGCGCGGCGCGTGGCGCACGGCATGATTGATGACGCCCGGCCCCGACACGCCCACGTTGATCACCGCCTCCGCTTCGCCCGTGCCGTGAAACGCGCCCGCCATGAACGGATTGTCTTCGACGGCGTTGGCGAAACAGACGAACTTCGCGCACGCCAGTCCGCCCGTGTCGCGCGTGAGTTCCGCCGCTTCCTTGATCAGATGGCCGACGCGCGCAACGGCATCCATGTTGATCCCGGCGCGCGTCGTCGCCACGTTAACGGAGGAACAGAGTCGCTTCGTCGTCGCGAGGGCTTCGGGGATCGAATCGAGGAAGATGTCTTCAACGTTCGTCCAACCTTTTTGGACGAGCGCGGAATAACCGCCGAGGAAATCCACGCCGACGCGCGCCGCCGCCGCGTCAATCGCGCGCGCGAGCGTCAAACAATCGGCGACCGTGCGCGCGCCTCCGGCGACGTGCGAGGCAGGTGTGATCGAGATGCGTTTGTTGGCGACGCTGATGCCGAGTTCGTCGCTGATGCCGTCCACGGTTGCGACGAGACGTTCCGCCGTGCGCTCGATCTTGGCGCGCACTCGTTCCGCCGTGCGCTCGATTGAATCGCCCGCGCAGTCGCGCAAAGAGAGGCCGAGCGTGACGGTGCGCACGTCGAGGTGCTCCATCTCGGTCATCCGCACGGTCTGCAAGATTTCCGCTTGTGAATATTCCATAGGAGATTGCCGCCGAGCCCTAGCCGAGGATGTAACTGAAGAGCAGTATGAAGAGAAAGAGCAGGAACAAGAGCGCGGCGACGATCACGAAACGCAAGCCCGGATCGTCCGACGCTTCATCGAACACGACCGTCGAAGCCTCGCGCAACTTCTCCACGCGCGGTCGCAAATTTTCCCCGACGCTCGCCGAGACGCTCGCCGCGCGCTGTCGCATCCGACCGCCGCGCCCGTCCGACTGCGCGACCGGCGTTGCGGCTGCTGCCGCTTCTCCGTCGCTCGACACATTCGCCGTTCGCGCCGCGTGATCTGGCGAGGGCAAAGCCTCTTGCGCGGCATATGCGGCGTGTGCCTCGCTCGCTTCCCTGTCCTCGTCGCGCGTGTGCGTCGCTTCCGTCGCGCCTCTGTGATTGCCCTGAATGGGCGTCTCCTGTGAGAGCGTCGGCAACTTATCGTTGAGCGTCGCCGCCACGCGCGCCGCTTCGTCAACGAGCGTGCCCGGCGTCGTTGTCGAGCGCGTTTGATTCCCCGCCCCTTGCGCCGGTTCTTTTATTTCAGATTCGACGGTCGCGCCGTCCATCCGACTCCCGCACTGCGGGCAAAAACTCGCCCGCCCGCGCACGGACGCGCCACAACTCAAACAACGACGTGCGATTTCCGGTTCCATAAAAGCAGTGACAAGTGACCAGTGACAAGTGACGAGCCAGAAACAAGACAAGTTTAGAGACAGGATTACGGCTTTAACTTGTCACTCGTCGCTCGTCACTTGTCACTGTTCTCTCATATTCGATGCATTGCGTTGAAGAGGTCTTCGCGTTGGGCGTAGATGCGCACGCCAAGTTTGTCTCCGGCGGCGCGGAAGCGTTCCTTGAGCGTCGCGACGGGCGCGTTCGAGTTCGTCGCGTCGGCGATGATGACCATGGCGAACTTCCCCTGCACAACCGTCTGGTTGATGTCTGCGATGCTGCAACCCGACTCGGCGAGAATCTGCGCCACGCCCGCCACGATGCCCGGATGATCCACGCCGAAGACCGACACGATGAGACGATCCGAAGAGCCTTCCGCCTCGCCGCCGTGCGCCGTCAACCCGCGCCGCGCGCCGCGCGCAGAAGAAGAAGAAGATGCGCCCGCGCCGTCGCCGCCCGCCTGTGCGTCCACCACCGGCTCAATCGCGCGGTAGATGTCCGTCACCAAATTCTCCACCGTGCGCTCGTCGGCCTCCGCCCCCAGACGCCCGTAAACCGCCCGCGTGATCCTGTAGATCAATTCCTCGTTTGCCATATGAAAACAGTGACGAGTGACGAGTGACAAGTGACGAGTAAGAAACAAGACAAGTTTGAAGACAGTGGTGCTGCTTTCACTTGTCACTCGTCACTTGTCACTCGTCACTCTTTCATCGCCTGCCGTTGTCTCCGCTTCTCAGTTCGCGCGCGGCCTCGTTGAGATCGTCGGAGGGCGAGCCTTGCACGTCCACGCGATCCACTATGCCGACGACCGCCGCCTCGATTGCCATTTCCTGATCGCCGATGGCCGAGCGCGCCGCCTTGCCGTAAGCGCACATCACGATCTCGCCCACGCCCGCGCCCAGTCGATCCGCCACCACGACGATACTGCGCGTCGGCTCTTTATCCAACTCAATCGGATGCACGATGAGAAACTTGACACCCTCCAAATCAGGCGACTTCTTCGTTGACCAGACCGTGCCGACGACTTTTCCGAGGAACATAGGTTTCAGGTTCCAGGTTTCAAGTTTCAGGTCTGAGGTTCTTCTTTCTTTAACTTGAAACCTGGAACCTGAAACTTGAAACTTTAGATTTTCGCAAAGACCTCCGCCGGGTCGCCGATGTCGCGCGCCGAGGGAGTGATGATCGTTTTGGCGTTGACGTAAATCTTTTCGCCCTTCTGGATGGCGCGGCGCACGTCGTCTTCGGAGACGAAGTCCACGGCCTTGTGACCGTTGCCAGCCGGTGAAGGCGTCTGCTGCGCGGGCGCGCTGCTGCCGCCGCTGCCGGAGACGTTAGCCGAGGGCTTCGGCGCGCTCGTTTGCGCGGGCGCGTTTGCGCCGCCGCTTCCACCGTTGCCGCCGCCGCTCGCCTGCGCGTTCGGTGCGGCGTCTGCGTGCGGGGCTGCGCTGCCGCCTGTCGCGCGGTTCACTTCAACGTCAATCACGGGTTGCGTGGGCGTGGGCGCGTCGGCGGGGCGGAGCGGCGCGTTGAAGGTCGGCGTCGGCTGGCTCGCGTTCCGGTTCGACAGGAAACGATCCACGATGGCCGCGACATCTTCCCGGCTGACTTTGCCGCCCGCCTGCGGCGCGGTTGCCTGCGGCTGCGTCTGTGCCTGCATCGTCGATGGTGATGACGCTTGCGCCGGACGCGCGCTCTTAACGGGTCGCGTCTCGAAGGCCACGCGCTTGATGTCCATCAAGTGCAAGGGCGAGATGTTGTCGGAAGTGACGTTGCCGCCCCACGAACCGCAGCCCAGAGTCATGGAAGGCGGGAGCGCGGTGGAGAAACCGATTGCGCCGTGCGTCGTCGGCGTGTTGACGACGACGCGCGAGGCGGGCATCTCCATGCCGTAAGCCTTCGCCACGTCGCGCGAGCGCGTGTGAATCCCTGCGGTGTGTCCCATGCCGCCATAGCTCAGAATCTCGAAGCAGCGCGCCGCGCCTCGCTCCAAACCGTCTTCCACATAGAAGGCGAGAATCGGCGACAGCTTCTCCATCGAAAGCGGGTGCTCGCGCCCGACGCCGCCTACGTCTGCCATCAAACAGCGCGTGCCCTTCGGCACATTCAAGCCCGCCATCTTCGCGATCACTTCGACAGACTTGCCGACGATGCCCGGATTCAAAGTGCGTTGCGCCGTAGAGACGACCTTTGCCAGTTGATCAGCTTCCGCCGCGCTCAGGAAGTGTCCGCCCTGTTCCGTAAATGCGGCGCGCACGGCTTTCGCGACGGGCGCGTCTGCGACGACAGCCTGTTCCGAGGCGCAGATCGTGCCGTTGTCGAAAGTCTTGCCCGTCAAAATATTTTGGACGGCTGTGGGCACGTCCGCCGTGCGCTCGACGAAGACCGGGACGTTGCCGGGGCCGACGCCGAAGGCGGGCTTGCCCGAAGAATACGCCGCGCGCACGAGGCCGATGCCGCCCGTCGCGAGAATGACGGCGGTGAGACGGTTCTTCATCAAGGCTTCCGTGCCCTCGATGGTGGCGGTCGTCATGCAGTTGATGGCGTCTGCGGGCAAGCCTTCCTTGATCGCTGCTTCGCGCATGATGCGCGCCGTCTCCGCGATGCACTTTGCGGCGGACGGGTGCGGCGACAAGACGATGGCGTTGCGCGACTTGATGGAGATGAGGATTTTGAAGATCGCCGTGGAGGTCGGATTCGTCGAAGGGATGATGCCGCAGACGACGCCGCGCGGGCTGGCGATCTCGATCACGTCTTTTGATTCGGAGACGACGCCCACGGTGCGCAAGCCGCGAAACGCGTTCCACACGTCTTCCGCCGCGAAGCGATTCTTCTCGCGCTTATCGTCCGCGATGCCGAAGCCCGTCTCCTCGACGGCCATCGCGCCGAGCCGCGCCGCATCCTTCAAAGCGGCCTTCGCCATCGCCTCGCAGATGCGATCAATCCGCGCCTGATCGAATCGCGCCAGTTGGGTTTGCGCCCGGTGCGCGGCCTCGACCGCGTCGCGCGCCTGCTGCACCGAGACAAGGTCTTTGTCAACTGACATAAAGCCTCCAAAGCAGTGACGAGTGACGAGTGACGAGTGACGAGCAGGAACAGGTTAAAAGCTAAAAGCGTTGCCGTCGTTTATGACTTTCGCCTGCGGAACGAGCGACGACATCAAAGACAAGTTTTAAGACAAGATTTCTGTTTTAACTCGTCACTTGTCACTCGTCACTTGTCACTGTTTCTCGCACTTGTCACTTTGATTTTTCCCTGTTGTTTTCGCGTGCGCCTGCGGGGAGCGAGCGGCCTTGGTCGCCTTCGCTGAGTTCGCCGCGCGCGCCGCCGCCGATGGCGCGTTCGTCGGGGCTGTAGCCGGTGCGCCCGTTCTTCGGCAAGACGCGCTCGACTTCGCCGTGCGGGCGCGGGATGACGTGCACGCTGATCAGTTCGCCGACGCGGCGTGCGGCTGCTGCGCCCGCGTCCGTCGCGGCCTTGACCGCGCCCACGTCGCCGCGCACGAAGATCGTCACGTAACCCGCGCCGATGTACTCTTTTCCTAATAGTTGGACGTTGGCGGCCTTGACCATCGCGTCAGCCGCTTCGACCGCGCCGACAAAACCTTTCGTCTCGACCATTCCCAATGCTTCGAGAGGCATGAGTCGTCTCCTCGCTTTTCTGTGATTGTAGAAATTAAAAACGTTTCCAGTTGGATGTCTTGAACGGCTCAACGTAGCACCGCGCGCGACAAGAATCAAGGGACGCGCCTCTTTGATCGTGTCCTAAAATTGCTTCGTCAGCCCAGTTCCCTTTGTGCTTTTGCGTCTTGTTGGCGAATGACTGCTTAACCGTCGCTCACCACAAAGGCACTAAGACACTAAGGAAACACTGAGCAATCCTGAAATCAGGACTCAACAGAAGTGGACACCAGCCCGCACGCGAACGTCCTCCCCTGTGCACACCTCACGCCTGCGCCGGATAGGAAAGCCACTTTTGCCGCCGGAAAGAGAGCCTGTGCAGTTGGGTATGAATTTTGCAGTTTCTCACGGGCGAGCCGCTTCGTTTTCCTCGCAGCCTTCGTTTCTGCGCTTCACACCCTGACTCCGGTGGAAGCGACCTCATCAGACCATCCGCTGTGGAGCAACCAGTTTGTCCCACCTTGAGAGCGTCAGGAGAAAAAAAACATGACAAAGGAAAAGTTTATCTCGTCCCTCCTCTTCATAGTGTTCCTCACCCCGGCCGTCTTCGCTCAAAGCGCAAGACCGGCCGCCACGACCGTGGCAGTCGAACAGTCGAAACCCGCCGCGCCGCAAGCGATCTCCGCGTTTCCGATAGCCAGCCTCTACAGTTGGCAAATTCGCCCGAACGACATGGACGGTTATTTCTCGTCGGACATTCCGCAGCCTGTGTGCGGGCTGGCGGGCGGCACCGGCAAAATTTTCATCTTCTCGAATTTTTCTTATTACCCGAGCAAAAATTTCCACAATCACTCGAACGCCGTCAGGGTCGGGCAAATTACGCCGCCCGCAGATTCTTACCAGCTTCTCAGTAGTAACGTCGCAGGCGACATCCACAGCCTGCCGGGACTCAGACAGGAATTTGCGACGACGAGTATTCTCAGGAGCGGCGACGCAAACCACACGATCTATCTTTTCGGCGGGAAGACTCCATACACCGAACTCGACGAAGTTTACTCCTACACGCCGACCGGCGGTTTCAGTCCCACGCCTGTCGCCACGATTCCCGCCCGCAACGGCATCGCCGGAAAACGCTCCGGCGCGGTGGCCGTTCCCGGTCTGGGGAAAATTTATCTCTTTGGCGGACAGCAGGGCGGGAATACGGTCTTAAATCAAATTTTAGAATTCGACCCGGCGACGAATTCGTTCACGAACCGGGTGCTGCCGCCGATGCCGCAAGGTTTTCACTGGGCGAGAGGCATGACCAAAGCCGTCGGGACTAACAATTTCATCTATCTGGTCGGCGGTAAAACTACTGCCTACGGCGCGCCGAACGACTTGATCTACCGCTTTGATGTCCAAACCGGAGTCACGAAAGTGGTCATGTCTCTGGCTAATCCTTCGACGCCCTTGACGATTCCGTCCGGCTCCGGTTACCCGATGATCACCTGGGACCCGAGCGGAAACATTCGCATCATCGCGGCTTCGGGCAACGGCGCTTCCGGCGTCTGGACTTGGGGAAACATTCAGGCTTGGATTTTGAATGATAACTACCCCGGCTCGCCCAACGACGGACGTGCGACTCTCACGCCTGCGCCTTATAACGACGCGACGCGTGCCAGAGACATGGCCGGAGCCGTCAAATGCGGAGATTCCACTTATCTGATCGGCGGAACCTACGGCCACGGCACGACCTTCCAAAACCGTGGCATGTTGGTTGATAAACTCGGCGGACAGACCTTCGCCCCCGTCAAGACGACGACAATGATTAGGATACCGGGGAAGGGTCAGTAGTCGAGCATTGAACGCATGGAGAAAGCCCGAGGCGTCGCAGGGTGTCGCAGGCGCGGGCTTTCTCCGTGTCGAAAATCTTTATCAGGCTGAGCCAGCCGTCGTATCTTTCAAAAAAAAACCTGAGTTTGACACGCTCGCGCGGCGCAAGTTATATTCGCGCCAAAAGTTGCGGCGCGTTGGGACGCCGCCGAGTGGCTCGCAAAAACAATTTTACAGACATTAACGCCGGCGACCGTTACAGCTCCTCGAAGCACAAGCGCAAGTGAACTCTAAGACCCCTGACCAGAACTCTGATGAACTCGCGAGAGCTGGCGGGGGTGAGTCGTCTCTCGGCGCGCGTTTGCGCGCGGCACGCGAGGCGCGCGGCCTCTCCTTGCGCGAACTCTCCGACCAGACGCGCATCGCACGCCGCTATCTCGAAGCCATCGAAGCCGACGACCACAAGGAACTCCCCGGCGGCATCTTCAATCGCTCCTTTATCAAAGCCTACGCGAAGGCCGTCGGCTTCAACGAAGCGGAGGCCGTCAGCGCATACACGGAAGTCGCGCGCGCGCACGGCGAACAGCCCGACGAACTCCCCACCTCGCGCCAGCATTCGCGCATCTACATGGACGGCGACAACGCGCGCTCCCCCTTCGTCACCGCGCTCCTCAGCCTCGTCATCCTCGCCATCATCTCGCTCGGCATCTACGCCGGACTCCATTATTACCAGCGGCGCAACGCCCCGCCCGCGCCGCCGACGCAGACGGGCGTGCCTGCCAATCCGGGTACGAACGATCAAACGCTGCCCGCGCAACAGCCCAATAACGCGACGCCTGCGTTGTCCGGCGCGGCGACCACGGCGAGCGGGCTGAACGTCCAGATCAAAGCGAAGGGCGAAGATGTCTGGCTGCGCACGCGCGTGGACGAGGAATCGAACAGCGACGGGATTCTCGCGGCGGAGCAAACAAGGGACTTTAAGCCCGCCGAGCGTCTGAGCGTGCAATTCTCGAAGAGCAAAGCGAAGGCCATCGAGGTCTTGATCAACGGACAACCGGCCAACATTCCGACGGACGCGAAAGGCAAGCCGCTCGTCGAACTCCTGATCACAAAGGACGGTTACGAACAACTACTGCAAAGACCCTGAACCCCGACACGCCCGCGCGCCGCACCCGACCCACGCGCGCCGCACGCCGCTCGCCTTGCGCCCGCCCACGCGCTTTGTTACGCTCAAGTTTAGTCCAAACATCATTCGTCCAATCTTTTATCCCCGAAGCGAGCCGCCCCGGCTCCGTTCGAGTTTTTGGAAGGGAGTTTTCATCCAATATGATCACCAATGATCTCACCGAAGGATTGACCTTCGACGACGTGCTCTTAATTCCCGGTCGCTCCGACGTTTTGCCGAACGAGACCGACACCTCCACACAGTTCACGCGCGGCATCTCCTTGCGTATCCCGCTCTGCTCGGCGGCGATGGACACCGTGACCGAGGCCGGGCTCGCCATCGCCATCGCGCAACAGGGCGGCATCGGCGTCGTCCACAAAAATCTGCCCATCGAGCGGCAGGCCGAAGAAGTTGACAAGGTGAAACGCTCCGAGTCGGGCATGATCGTTGACCCCGTGACGATTCGCTACGACCGCCCGGTCTCCGAAGCCCTCGCCGTGATGGAACGCTACAAGATTTCCGGCGTGCCCGTCGTTGACGAAGACGGACACCTCGTCGGCATCATCACCAACCGCGACCTGCGCTTCGAGACGCGCTTCGACATCCCCGTCTCCGAAGTGATGACGAAGCAACCGAACCTCGTCACCGTCCCCGTCGGCACGACGCTCGAACAGGCCAAAGCAGTCCTGCAAAAACATCGCATCGAAAAGCTCCTCGTCATTGACGACGACAAACGCCTCAAAGGTCTCATCACCGTCAAAGACATTCAGAAGGCGATCAAATACCCGTTCGCCGCGAAAGACGACCTCGGACGCCTGCGCGTGGCCGCCGCCATCGGCGCGACCGGCGACTACCGGGAGCGCGCCGACGCGCTCGTCGCCGCACGCGTTGATTGTCTCATCGTGGACACCGCGCACGGCCACTCGACGCGCGTGATCGAAGCCGTGCGCGAGATGCGCCGCAGACACCCGGACACGCAACTCATCGCCGGAAACGTCGCCACGGGCGAAGCGACGCGCGAACTCGTCGAAGCGGGCGTTGACGCCGTGAAAGTCGGCATCGGCCCCGGCTCGATCTGCACGACGCGCGTGGTGACAGGCGCGGGCGTGCCGCAGATCACCGCGATTGTGAACTGCGTGCAGGCGGCGCGCGGGTCGGGCGTGCCGGTCATCGCCGACGGCGGCGTGAAATTTTCGGGCGACGTGGCGAAGGCCATCGCGGCGGGCGCAGACGTGGTGATGATCGGCTCGCTGTTTGCGGGCACGGAAGAGTCGCCGGGCGAGTTGATCTTGTTTCAGGGTCGCTCGTTCAAAGCCTATCGCGGCATGGGTTCAATCGGCGCGATGCGCGAAGGCTCGCGCGACCGCTACGCGCAGGAATCGGTGGCGATGGAGTCGAAGCTCGTCCCGGAAGGCATCGAAGGGCGCGTTCCTTACAAGGGCACGCTCTCCGACATGGTGACGCAACTCGTCGGCGGACTGCGCGCCGGGATGGGCTACACGGGCTGCCGCACCATCCGCGAGTTTCAGGAGAACACGCGTTTCGTCCGCATCAGCGCGGCGGGCTTGCGCGAGTCGCACGTCCACGACGTAGTCATCACGAAGGAAGCGCCGAATTATCGTTTGGAGTAAGACTACGGAATAACGAGAGAGTTAAGCGAAAATCGCGTGGCGTATTGATTTACACGCCGCGCGATTTTCGTTTGCTTTGGTGGAGGCCGTCGTCTACTTTTTGCCGTCTTTCGATAGGCTGTTGAAGACGGTTTCGATCCAGCGGTCGGTTTTGATGAAGCCCGCGCCCCAAGGTTTCCATTCGTCGGGGAGTCCGGCGGCTTTGAGTTGTGCGAGCGTTTTGCCTTCGCCCATGCCTTTGCGGATGATGGCCGTCGTCTCCGTCAACATGCGGTGGTAGCGTTTGAGATCGTCGGGCGTGGCGAGTTGGCCGTGGCCGGGGATGATCTTTGCGTCCGGCGAAAGTCGGGCGATGATGTCGCCGACGTTTTTCGTTAAGCCTTCGACGCTGCCGCCGTGGTCTATGTCAACGAACGGGAAGGCGTTGAAGAAGAAATGGTCGCCCATGTGGACGACGTTCGAGGTGTGGAAGAACATCACGCTGTCGCCGTCCGTGTGGCCTGCGGGGAAATGGATGACGCGAATCTCCTCGCCGTTGAAATGGATGGAGACCGACTGCGCGTAGGTGATCACGGGTAGAGCCTCTTTCGGCGCGGCGGGAGTTTTTTGACCGAGCACGGTCTGCTCGGCGGCGAGGCGTGCGCGGACGTTATCGTGCGCGATGATGGTCGCCTCTTTGCCGAAGACGACGTTCGAGCCGGTGTGGTCGCCGTGATAGTGTGTGTTCAGGACGAAGCGCAGTTGGCCGGGGTTGATCTCTTTGAGCGCGGCGCGGATTTTGTCTGCGAGCGGCGCGAATTGATCGTCAATGATGAGGATGCCGTCCGCGCCAGCGGAGACGCCGATGTTGCCGCCCGCGCCTTCCAGCATATAGACGTTGCCCGCCACTTTCGTCGCCTTCATCTGCACCTTTGAAAAGTCTTGCGCGCGCGCTTGAGACGCGTTGAAACAGACGAGCAACAGGGCAGAGACGCACAGCAGGCCGGAACGAAGACGCATAAAGTTTCCTCCGCGAATTTTTTATTGTTTGATGAGCACGCGCCGGGCAAACTCGCGCTTTCAAGCCTTCGCTCATCAAGCATATTTGTCACACGGCGATGCCGCACAGTAACCTTTTCACGCATCAAGCGTCAACACGCGTTCATCTGGAGTAGTGTCCTACAATTGCTGTGTTCCCTTTGTGCCTCCGTGTCTTGGTGGTGAGTGGTTTTAGAAAGACATTCGCCACCAAGACACGGAGGCACAAAGGGAACACAGAGGAATGGCGAAACTTCGTGCATGGTTAGTCCGACACCTGTGCGGCGAAGCATGCGCCGTCTTGGGTCACCGATTGTTCGGTCGTCTCGATTCCGCTTCGTAAAAGTCGGCGTTGACAGGGCAAATTCGACGTTGACGCGGGCGGCATTGTGTTTGCAACGGTAGATGTCTGATGACTGAGAAGAGACGAACCGTAAGATTGATCTCGAATCCGAACGCGGGGCGCGGCGGGCGTCGGCGCGAGGCCGAAGTGGCGCGCTTCTGCGAGTTGCTGCGGGCGCGCGGAATCGAAGTTGAAGTCGTGGAGACGCGCGCGGCGGGCGATGCCACGCGGCTCGCGGCGGAGGCGGCGCGCGACAGTGTGGGCGAAGTGATCGTCTCCGGCGGCGATGGGACGATCAACGAAGCGTTGCAGGGCTTGGTCGGGACGCGCGTGCGGCTCGGCATCTGGCCTGCCGGCACGGCGAACGTGCTCGCGCGCGAACTACGCCTGCCGTTCGAGGCAAAGGGCGCGGCGGAAGTCTTCGCGCGCGGCCAGACGCGACGCATCTACGCGGGCAGCGCGACGGAGGAGCAGAGCGGCGCGCGTCGTTACTTTTTTCTGATGGCCGGAATCGGTCTGGACGCTTCGGTCGTGGAGCGCGTGCGCCCGCGTCTCAAGCGGCGCGTGGGCGAGGGCGCATACTGGGCTTCGGGAGTCGAACATCTGCTGCGCTGGCAGCCGTTGCCCTTTGACATCGAAATTGAAGGGCAGACGTACCCCGCGACCTTCGTTTCTATCGGCAAGGCCGCACATTACGGGGGCGACATCAGCGTCACCCCGCGCGCGCGGCTCGACGAACCGGAATTTGAAATCTGCGTTGTCAACTCATACAGCCGCCTGCGCTATTTCCGCTTGCTGCTACAGGGCATGCGCCGCGACGGAGTGCGGAACGGGATGCCGAGCGTGCGCTACGTGCGTGCGACGCGCGCACGCGCGACGGGCGAACTGGCGCGCGTGCAAGTTGACGGCGAGTTGATCGGGCGGTTGCCGATGACTTTCGAGGTCGTCCCCACGCCCGTCGAAGTCGTCGCGCCGCTTCAACTGCGAGACGGCAGACGCGGCTATCAACGCTTACGCTAAAGTGACGAGTGACAGGTGACAAGTTAAGAATGCGAGCGGCTTTAACTTGTCACCTGTCACTCGTCACTGTCTTCATCATCCCTTCAACCACGCCGCACGCCGCGCGCGGGCTTCCGCAGGGGCGTTCGGCATCTCTTCGAGACGATACTCTTCGCGCGTCGGCGTCTGCCCGGCGTTCGGCGTCTGCGTCGTGGCGGCGGGACTCTTGACGAGCCGCAGGCCGACGTAGGCGAAGGCTTCATCGTAGGGCAGCGTCTCCGTGCCGCGCACGTGGCGCGCAAAAAACTCCGACATGTCCGTGCCCGCCACCTGTGAGGTGACGCGCTCGAAATCCGCGCCCGTGTAGCCGCGCCCGCGCAGGTAGTAAGTAGTCGTCGGACTCCGCAGGTAAAACTCTTCATACATGCGCCGCATCACGTCGTCGAGCGAAGCGCGCCCGCGCGTCCGCCCGCGAAGCAACAGGTCGAGCACGATGCCGACCGTTTCGCCTTTGGTGTAATAGCTGATCGTCGTCTGACTCATGTTCGTCTGCTGCACGCTCTGCGCGCGATCCATGAGCGGCGCGCAGAGCGACGCCTCTTCCGCGCTCATCAGCCGACTGC
The DNA here is from genome assembly GCA_036009085.1 of Pyrinomonadaceae bacterium. Lineage (GTDB taxonomy): Bacteria > Acidobacteriota > Blastocatellia > Pyrinomonadales > Pyrinomonadaceae > JAIVJZ01. Next base: position 17,496 of record DASYMM010000161.1, read on the forward strand.
CGGGCGCGTTTTCGACATCGCCGATGGCGTCGCCAAGTTCGCGTTCGAGTTGCGCATCCGTCAAGATTCCCGCGCGTCGCAGCATCAGACTGCCGTAATAGTTCGTTAAGCCTTCGGCGATCCACAGGCTGCGCGTGTTCAAGGGGCGCGTGAAATCCCAGGGGCCGAGTTCGACGGGACGCAGGCGTTTCACGTTCCAGACGTGAAAGAACTCGTGCGCCGCCGTATCAACGGCAGCTTCGAGCGCATTCTTGTCGGCGAGCGCGCGCCGTGTGATGATCTGCGTGGAGGCGAGATGCTCCATGCCATCGCCGCGCGTGATGGTCGGTTCGAAGTGCATCATAAAGAGGTAGCTCTCATAATCGGGCGTGCCCATCAAGGCCGTCTCGGCGCGCACGATCTTCTCAATCTGCGCGACGAGCGCGGCGCGCTGATTTTTTTCGTCGCCGGGCGAATGAACCATCACGCGATAGGTCTTGCCGTCAACTTTGAACTCGTCAACGGTGAAGTCGGGCGCGATCTCCGTGGGCGTGTCAATCAGGATGTCGTAGTTGGGAAACTGCCATTCGCGCCCGCCCGCGAGCGGGGTCGCGGCGTTGATGATGCGCCAACCCCCGGGCGCGTTGATGGAGAGGCGCACGGGGTCTGGCTTGTGGCCGACGACGTACATGAAGATGGAGCCGCCGTTGAAGTTCGCGTGCCGCGCGTCGAGTTGCGAAAACGTGCCGGAGAGATCGTTGGCGAAGACTCTATAACTGAGCGCGACGCCCCGCGCTTTGCCGGGGAAGACGCGCCACGTCTGCGTGTCGAGGCGTGTGACGGGAAGTTGGGCTGCGTCGCACAAGGCGGGCGGGGCGCAAAAGGTCGCAGCGCGCACTTCCTGCACGTTCTTCGCGAAGTCGAAGACGGCGTAACGTCCCGGCGACCAACGCGGCATCTGAAAATCCACGGCCTCCACGGCCTGCGGCGTCTCGACCGTCAGGCGCACTTCAAAGAGGTGCGTGGCCGGGTTCGACATCGAGAGTTGATAATTGATGTTGTAACGCTCGTCTTGCGCCGGGGAAGAGTCGGGCGTGAAGGTTGGCGCGAATGTTGGCGCGAATGTTGGCGCGGAGTTGAGCGCGAAGGTGCGTGTGGAGTTTTGCGCGGCTGCCGTCGAGCCAAGCAGGACGAGCAGCGCGAAGATGAAGGCGTTGGTGCGCCGCCTGTGTGCGCGGAGTTTCAGACAATCGTTCATCAGTGCTCCCGAAAAAGTTGAGTTTCGATTTGAATGGAGTTTTGCCGTCGCGCGATTATCCGCGTTCCGGCGAACGCATGTCAAAAGAGATAAGCCGCAGCACGTCTTTAGGCTTGACGCTCGATGCGCCGCTCGGCTAGTTTCAACTGCGCGGGTTTTTTGTCTCCGCATCAGTTTTCCATCTCTACGCAACGACGAGCATGACCGAACGCCTCTACTACCACGATTCGCATCTCGCGCAGTTCGACGCGCGCGTCCTCAACGTCGCCGACGAAGGGGCTGGACGCTTCTCCGTCACGCTCGACCGCACCGCTTTTTACCCGACGGGCGGCGGCCAACCGAGCGACACCGGGACGCTCGGCGCGGCGCGCGTCCTCGAATGCGTGGACGAAGAAGAGGCGGGCATCGTGCGGCACATCATCGCAGGCGCACCGCCCGAAGTGGGCGCGCAAGTCGCGGGACAAATTGATTGGGCGCGCCGCCTCGATCACTTGCAGCAACACACCGGGCAGCACATCCTCTCGCAAGCCTTCGTCCAACTCTTCGACGCGCCGACGCGCGCCTTCCGCATGTTGGAACGCGCCTCCGAGATTGACCTCGAACTCCGCGAGCCTTCAAGCGAGCGCATCGAGCAAGCCGTCGAACTCGCCAACCGCGTCATCTGGGAAGACCGCCCCGTCCACATACGACACGCCTCTGCGGAAGAGGCTGCCGCGCTCCCCTTGCGTAAAGATTCCGCGCGCGCGGGCGAGTTGCGCATCATCGAGATTGAGAACTTCGATCTCAGTCCGTGCGGCGGCACGCACGCGGCGCGCACGGGCGAAGTCGGCATCATCGCCATGCGTTCATGGGAACGCGCAAAGGGTCTCACGCGCGTCGAGTTTCTCGCGGGAGGCCGCGTGCTCGCAGACTACCGGCGCGCCAACCACACGGCGCGCTCCGTCGCCGCCCTGTTCAGCGCAGGACGCGACGATGCCTCCGAGTTGGCCGCACGCGCCTTGGAAGAGAACAAGACCCTCACGCGTCGTCTCCGCACGCTCGAAGAGGTCGCCGCGCGCGTCGAAGCGGACGAACTGATCGCAGCGGCACAGTCCGCCGGCGACGACGAACAAGGCGCACGCCGGATCGTCACACGCGCGTTTGCGGATCGCGACGCGGAATCGCTCAAACGGCTCGCGCTCTCCGTCATCGCGCGCCCCGGCCGCAACATCGCCCTGCTCGGCTCGCGCGATACGGATGGACGCGCCGCGCGCCTCGTCTTCGCACGCTCGCCCGAAGCCCAAGGCGACATGAACGCGCTCATGCGCGAAGCCTGCGCCCTCCTCGAAGGGCGCGGCGGCGGACGCCCCGACCTCGCGCAAGGCGGCGGCACAAACGTCGAGCAACTCGATGCCGCGCTCGAAACCGCCACGCGCCGCCTCGTCTCCACTCAATAACCCGCGCCCGAACGCTTCCGACACGCGAACGCCCCCGCGCTCCGCCACGCACGCGCCACACGCTTTCGTAAAGCGCGCGCCGGACGCGCCGCCACGCCAATGAACCATTAAGTCGCGCCTCGGACGCTTCGCTAACGAACGCCGCGCTGTGCGCCTGTAACGGACGCTTGACACAGTCTCCGCTGCTCTCTAATATTTCCTTCGACCTAGCGTGGGGCAGTAGCTCAGTTGGCAGAGCGCCGCGTTCGCAATGCGGAGGCCAGGAGTTCGACCCTCCTCTGCTCCACCAAATAAAATCAATCACTTACGGCAGGGCGCGCACCCTGCCGTTTTTCTTTTGTCACTTCCGCGTCACGCGCCGGGCTGCTTTTCACCAAATTTTCGACCGCGCGCCGCCTCGCCTCATCCGTCGCGTGCGTGTAGCGCAGAGCCATCCGCACATCCGACCAACCGAAGATTGACGCCAGTGTGAAAGCGTCCGCGCCCTTGTCGGCCATGCGCGTCGCCGCCGTGTGGCGCAAGTCGTGAAAGCGGAAGTCCGCGATCCCGGCGTCGCGCTTCGCCTTGTCGAAAGTGTTCTTCACATCAACGATGCGCCCGCCAGTTTTCGGACTCGGAAAGACGTACTCACTCGACCTCGGCAACCTCTCCAACATTTCGCGCACGGTCTTGTTGATAGGGACGTAGCGATCCTTCCCGTTCTTCGTCAACCGCACGTTGACCACGCCGCGCGCCAAGTCCACGTTGAACCACGTCAGGCCGAATATTTCACCTTGCCGCATGCCAGTGTGGATCGCCATTGTGACGATGTTCTTAACCCACTCCTGACCCTCTAGCGCATCGTAGAGAGCCTTTTCCTCATCGTGTGAAAGGTAGCGCGTGCGCGCGGAGTCGGCGCGCAGCTTCCGCACGCGGCGGCAAGGGTTACTCTCTATTAGCTCCGCGTCGAAAGCCAGAGAGAAAATCTTTGACAGCACGCACAGTTCACGGTTGACCGTCGCCGGGTGACGCTTCCGCTTGTACATCGTCTGACCGTTAAGGCGATCAACTTTGAACTTCTCAATTAAGGGCGGTGTAATCTCCGAAAGATTCAACCGCCCGAAATGGCCGTTAAGCATCGTGCAATGCCTCACGTCGTCGGAGTAGGATTTTTTGTGCATCTTGGAGTAGGGCAAAAAGTTCTCTCTCACAAACTCGTCAAAGCGAACTTCCGGCCTCTCTTCCAACCCGTACCGCTTTTCAAATAGTTTGCCTTCGATTGACGCCGACGCTTTCACCGCCTGCGCCCGCGAGCGCGCCCCTTTGATAACCCGTTGAACGCGCCGCCCGTCAATCGTCACGTCGCAGAACCAACTACCGCGCCGTTTGTAAACTGACATAGTTGCTCCTTTCCGGTTGCAGCCACTCAGGAGCGACTACCAATTTACCACGCGCAAGCCGCCGTCCGCTGCGTCGGTTGCGGCCTGCTCTTTCGACCATTCAAGCAACTCCGCACGCTCGAAGCGAAGTAGCCGTCCGGCCTTCCGGTAAGGTATTCGACGCTCCGCCACCATCGCGTAAATCGTGCGCGGTTTGAGGCTCAGAAATGCCGCCGCTTCTTTAACGGTCAATAGATTTTCCGTTTCGACTCTCTTGGTACTTGTTGGCAGCATTGCTTAAAACTCCCTCTCTTGATTCAGCGCAAACTGCTCGGCCTCTTCCGACGAAAGCCCGCCGTCAAATTCCATAATGGCTGCGCGCTCTGCTATCTCTTCAAGTTCCTCATAGCCGCAATCTGACTGATTGTGTCCTGATAACGAACTCTCCGCGCCATTTTCGAGGGGAGCGTCAGATGATGTTTGCATTTCATCCTTCGCACCCTTCGCATCCTTCGAAACGTCCGTTTTTGCTGGACTTTCTTGCGAAGGATGCGCGAAGGATAGGGTTGTTGCGAAGGGTGCAAGACTTTCATCCTTCGGGCTATCCTTCGCACTTTCACCCGCATTTTTGCTGTCTTGCGAAGGATGCGAAGGATGCGAAGGATGAAAACAGGAGTTTTCTAACGGGGCTATCGTGCGCCGTGCCTGTCGGCTCTTTGGATCGAGTCCGGCATCCTGTACATCCCACCCCGCCGCGCGCAAGGTTGGAGCACAGCGCGCGAGCGCACCGGACATTCCACGCGCGTCTTTAGGCCACCCGCCCGGCAAGTTTTTTACATCGTCTAGTTTGTCATTCAGGGTTTTCAGTAGTGACTTGAGCGTGATGGTCAGAGGTTCGCCGTTCCGTTCATCCATCAAAGAAATCAATGCGCTTGCCACTGGCGACGCTTCAAGGGCGAGATCGTTGGCCGCTTTCCGATTGCCAACGTAGGCCGTCAGGAATCCCCCGGCAGCGCACCCTAGTGCGGACTCTGCCGCCGTCGCCCACTTCGCAAAGTCTGCCATGCGTGGCAAGCGTTCGAGTCTGACGCTGGCAAGGTTGCGTTGCGCCGTCGCTACAGCGTCGCAAAGCACACCAAACAGGCGCGGACGCGCTGCCGCAAATTCCATCCAAAACGCGCTCTCGTCTCGTCGTGCGTGTTCGGGGATCGTCGGCAAATGCAACACGATTGCCCGGTCAAGCAGATCGGCGCGTGCCGCAATATCTTCAATCCCGTTTAAGAGGATCGGGCGTGTGGCGTCGAAGATCGTTTCTTCGTCGTTTTCGTAGTGTGCGCGGGTTGCGAAGCCCCCGCCCGTAGAAACGCGGCAGAGGGCATCTGAGAGCCAGAGAGGGAGTGCTGAGAGGTTGTCGAGGGCGATGCACCAACTATTGCTCGCCGCTATCGCCAAGTCCCAACCGTTGCGCTGTTCGCTGCGTAAGGCCGCTTGATTAGGATCAACTAGGAAGCGCAGCACGCGCGCCGTCGTACTCTTCGCGCTTCCCTGCTCGCCTGTCAGACTCAAGACAGGGAAGTTAGGCGCACCGCCGCGAAGTGCTGCCACAAGCCAAGCAGACAGTAAGGTAAAATCCGCGTCGTCTCGCACGTTGACGAAGTTGCGTAGCTCGCTTATGTCGCCGCCCGCAACCGGCTCCGGCAAGGCCAGCATTCCCTTCGCGCGACGAAAGCGCACCGGAGCATCTTTAGCTTCGACAATGCTCCATCCTTCGGATGTGATAGCGACGATGCGCCATTCAGGATCACACAGGTCAATGTAGATTGTTCCGGCATGCTCCGCGACTCTGGTGTAGATGCGTCGCTCCACGCCGTCAAAACGTGCGACGCCGGACAGCACGCCTAACGCTTCATTCATTCCCTGCGCGGTCGGCGGTCGTTTCTCTAAGTTATAGAACTTCCATTCAAGCCACTCTTTGAAACCCCTGCCCGTTAGCTTTGAAGTTTCAATGTGCGCGCCGATTACATAACTGCCGTATGCGTCACCCTCCGGCGTGTGCCACAACTCC